>DATASP010000227.1:0-5242 GCA_036269155.1 Candidatus Udaeobacter sp. | reverse complement strand
CAAGTAAACGTGGGCAAGCTTTGCAATTTAACGTGCGTGCATTGCCACGTGAACGCCGGGCCGAAACGCAAGGAAATCATGTCGCGCGAGACGATCAATCGGATCATTGGTTGGTTCGGAAAGACGGATATCCCAACAATCGATCTTACGGGCGGCGCGCCGGAAATGATTCCGGATTTTCGCTATTTCATCGAGCAGGTGATGTCGTTGCAACCGACCCGCCATGTGATTGATCGTTGCAATTTGACGATCTTGCTTGAGCGCGGTTACGAAGACCTCGCTCCGTTTCTAGCAAGAAACAAAGTGGAAATTATTGCGTCGATGCCGTGCTACTCACCGGAAAATGTAAATGCGCAACGCGGCGAGGGCGTCTTTGAAGGCAGCATCGCTGCGTTGCAATTGCTTAACTCATTAGGCTACGGAACCGACGCGCACTTGCCGCTGCATCTCGTTTACAATCCTGTGGGAGCATTTTTACCGCCGTCGCAAGCTGAGCTTGAGACCGATTATAAGCGAGAGCTCCAAAAGCATTTCGGAATCGTGTTTAACAACCTCTACGCGCTCACGAATCTTCCCATCGGCCGGTTCGCTTCTTATCTGCGGCGTAACAATAAACTTAATGAATACATGGAGCTGCTGGTCCAGGCGTTTAATGCTGCAACCATTAATGGTTTGATGTGTCGGAATACGCTAAGCGTGGGTTGGCGTGGAGAAGTTTACGATTGTGACTTTAACCAGCAGCTTGGGATGCAATGGAACAATGGCGCACGAGTGTTTCTGTGGGATGTCGATCCTGCAAACACTGAAAATCGCCCGATCATGACCGGTAATCATTGTTTCGGCTGTACTGCTGGAGCGGGATCAAGCTGCGGCGGCGCGATTGTGTAGGAGGTCGGTCGTGCTCGCCTAGTGTGGTCGAGCATCCTGCTCAAGCATCTCGGGTCCTACAACGTACGTATTGAACACATGCCGTCCCACTGGATTGCGCACCTCTCCTGCGCTCCCACCAGGACAGCGCTCACGAATTGTATCCAGGTACTGTTCACTCCCCGGAAAAAAGAGAAACGCCGCTCCCTTCCCGGCGACGGCAGCCAGTGGCGGCTGTGTTTGTGGATCGTATGCTACGATGAACTCCTGACCTTGCACGAGATATCGGGTAATCTCCATATCATAAGGGTAGGGCGACCTACCGACTACTACGACGCGGTAAGCACTCCCAAGTGAAGCCATGTATCGGCTTTGGACGGTCTGCTCCTCATACAATCTTTGCGCAGCTTTGTAGCGCTCGGTCTTCAAAGTCTCCGGATCGGCGTAATAGTTGAAAAAGTAGAAGCGAATATTGGCGTATCCCAGGATCGCCAATCCAACGGTCACGGCAGAAGCGGTGATCCATCTCGATTTCAATCGTGGCAAAGCTCTCGCAGATGTGACCCATGCGCCAATCGGTACAGCAATTGCCGCATAGAAGAATGGTAAAGCTGGCGTCCAGTGGGCCAGCATCGGCGGCGAGCTATTGGGATACAGTACCAGTGTGCCGCCAACCAAAAGCACTCCAATGCCGGATAACAGCAGTAGAAAAGCTACAGGATGCCGCCATCGCCAAATCAATAGCGCTACTCCGAGTACCAACAGTGCGGCCTCTGCGGCGAGTAGCAGCGGAGCGAAATACATGATGTCCTGCGAGCTGCGCGTGCTGATGCCCAACAAGTTCTCGGACATGATCGGCCAGAGCGTGGTCCACATTTGTTGTAAGTCATGCCACGTCGCAGGTATCCGGTTCCAAGTCATTAGACCTGCGCCCCGCCCGTAGTACAAACCCGGGTGAGTCACGAAGTAACTCAGCAATGGACCGAATCCAATCAGGTATCCCAAGGCGAGCCAACCAAGTTGTGTAATATATCGTTTAGCTTCGATCCAATGGACGACTAAAAGATAGACTACAAAGCTCACCAAAATGAATGGCAACAAGCGTGTCCCGTAGTAAAAATGTTCGCTTATACCTGCGGCGAGCCCGGCCAGCGTCCAGTCTGCGGGCCTGCGGCTGCGCAGTCCACGCATCAAGAAAAAAAAGCATACGGTCCAAAAGAATGGCGTAGTGATGTTACTCAACGCCATGCGGCTGTAGTGCACATTCACCGCACTGAACGCCATAACACTTGCGCCTGCGATTGCCGCAACTCTCCCCCATACGCCGCGTACTAGCCCGTAAAACGGCAGCACCGTTGCCGCGCCGAATAACGCGGCGGGCAACCTCACCGTAGCTAACCCTATGCCGCCTAGCTTGAGTACACCCGCCACAATCGCAAACCATAATGCTGGAAGATCGATATCACTCCACAACGTGCTAAACAAGGAAGGCGCAGGGCTTGCTCCATTGAGGTAAGCTCGCTCGGATACTAGCCCCGTCATTACCTCGTCTGGATAGATATTGAAGGGCACATCTCTCAACTTCGATATCCGTAGGCCCAGCGCGAGGATTGTAATCGATACCACAATGGCAATCTCCCACCAACTCCATCCTGGCAGGCCTGCAGCGCGACTGTAGCCCGGCGACGCAGCACTACTTTGAAGTACGGCGGCAGCTATGATGAGAGCAATTGCCACGATCCATAGCCACCCGGCCAGGCCAAATGTCGCGCGAGGCGTAGCAAGGAAGGCTACATGCGACAACGCCGATAAAAACACCGCTCCCGCCAATAATGCTAGCGATGATCGCTTCCGCCCAACAGTGACGTGCCAGGTAACGAAGCCAGTGGCTCGATTTTCTGGAAAGACAGGGAACCATTGGCTGTCACTCCAAGCGAGCACGGCCAGAATACCAGCTCCTACCAGCAATAGCACAGCCAGGATTCGCAAGGATTCGGCACGTAGCAGCTCCGTGCCGACGAGGGAGACCGCAAACCCCATCGCACCCAGCCACACGCCACGTGCCGACCAAAACCATGCCCCTTCTCGCGTCACAGTGGCGTCAACCGAATACTTGTCTGGATTTGCGATGTCGCTCACGCGTTTCGTGAAGGCGAACGGCTGAAACCTTACGTTTTTGCCACGGTAACAATGTGCGCCGCCATAGGTAAAACGAACTTATTACCTGCCGCATATCGCTGCATTTGGTTTTCGATCGCCACTCGAATCGCGTGCAGTTTTTCTGGCGACTGATGTGCCAAAAGCCCAGCCGTGCGAACCCCCGCATCACGTTCAGCTTCAAAAAAGTAAGATGCAGTCGGAAGGTGCCATTCCACGGTGCACGTCTCATAGCTCATCGAGCCGCCATCAAAACCCGACTGTTCCAACGCCTTTCGGCATTCTTCTCTTTCGCCATGCAAGTAATGCGGCGGGCCCTCAGGCAAGCCGACATCCAAGTCTGCGTGCTCTTCAATCGCGTCATTAACGATCTTGGCGCCAGGATTTTTGTCCGGCCCGGTCCAGACCGTAAAACCAAGTCTGCCGCCGGATTTCAAAACTCGACATACTTCGGCACACGCCGTTTCGGGCTGCGAGACGTGGAGCAAGCCGAAGTTAATCAAAACTCGATCAAAACTGGCATTTCCAAACGGCAGCTCCTGAGCATCGCCTTGGAGAAATGAAATATTCGGGAACATCGTTTTTGCGATCGCAATCATTTTTGCAGAAAAATCGATTCCTGTTGGAACAGCGCCCGCCTTCCTGAGCGCATCGGACACGTAACCGGGACCGCAAGCGACGTCCAGCACCGACATGCCGGCTTTAACCTCGGCGGCACCTATCAAATATGGAATGAACTGCCGCGTGAGCGAGGACCACACCGAATCGTATTTGTCCGCCACCCGTTCCCAACCCTCGTGCTCAAACTGACTGAACTGATCGTGCATTTCTACCGTCAATTGTAGGGCGGGCGCTTCGCCTGCCAACGCTCAAGGCAACCGATGCGGTTGCCCTACAATTTTACTCCAACGGGAATTCTATTGGTTCCTCTGGTTCGCGCGGGACCAGGTTATTTCGCGCAATGATCCGCGCGCAGGTATTCCAGCGCAGAATGGCATCGTCGTGGCCTGACGGCCGAAGCGGTTCGGCTTTTTCGAAACAACTCATGGCCTCTCGGAAAAGGTCGTACGCTTGAAATCGACAATCGGGTGTGTTCTGCCGCAGTTTCATCTTTGCGCGGCGCTCCGCCACGATTCCGGAATAATACGCCCGGTCGTATTCCGATTTCAGCCGAGTCAGTAGCTCTTTGGTCTGTACATCGCTGACACCGTAGCCTTTCTCGAAACGATCGGTCAACGCGAGCAAAAGGATGATTACTGCGTGCTGGTTTTCCGGGTCAACATGAAGAATGTCGAGACAAATGCTCTCGGCTTCGCCCGGTTCGTTGAGCAAACGATAACGCTCCGCCTTTTCCAACGCTGCCGGAATTGCGTCTTTGTGGAGCGATTTCAGTTCGGGCATGTTTTTACAAAGGTTACAAAGGTTACGTGGTTAAAAGGGTGAACTCATCAACGAGCGATTCGCGTTTGTAACTTTGTAACTCTATTAACGATTTAACAATTTTTTGAGTCCTTTCCAGACCCAACCAAACGGATCGTAAAAGTCGTCCACCACACGTTCCTTCAGGGGGATGATGCCGTTGTCGGTGATCTGAATGCTTTCCGGGCAAACCTTCGTGCAACATTTCGTGATGTTGCAGTAGCCGATTCCCTGCGTGTTTCGCAATTCTTCAATCCGATCTTCCGTATCGAGCGGGTGCATCTCCAACGCGGCGACGTGGATGAGGAAACGTGGTCCGATGAATTTCTCATGCATTTGGTGGTCGCGCAGCACGTGGCACACGTCCTGACAGAGAAAACATTCGATGCACTTCCGGAATTCCTGCACGCGATCGATATCATCCTGTTGCATTCGCCAGGTTCCGTCCGGGGCGTCAGGCGGTCGGGGCTTGAACGGCTTGATCTGTTTCTTCACACGAAAATTCCACGAGACCTCTGTGACCAAATCCTTCAATATTGGGAAGGCTTTCATCGGCTCGACTGTCACCGGTCTTTCCAACGGCAACTCGCTCAGTCGCGTCATACACATGAGTTTCGGCATTCCATTGACTTCCGCCGAGCACGACCCGCATTTCCCAGCCTTGCAATTCCATCGGCAGGCAAGATCCGGTGCCTGTGTGCGCTGGATATCGTGCACGGCGTCGAGCACGACCATGCCTTCGGCCGTTTCCGTCGTGTAATCGCGAAATTCGCCGCCCTTCGCATCTCCGCGCCAAATT
>DATASP010000226.1:0-9028 GCA_036269155.1 Candidatus Udaeobacter sp. | reverse complement strand
TTCGTCGACGGTGTCCACGTTGCGGATTTGGGGCTTGGTCAGAGTTACGATGCGCTGTTGCCTGCTGGGCAGCATGTCTTGTCGGTAAACACGACTCCACAGATCTATCGGCGTACGCTGCCGACTCAACGACGCGTTACCGTAGAACCCGACAAGACCTACGCATTCACCGCGTTTTGGAAGAACCCGTACCAGGCTTACCTCGAGAAGAACGGCAGCACCAAGAGAATCATCACACCGAGCAACCCAGGCTGAGATGCGTGCGTTTAGCGTTCTCGGTTGCCGCTAATGGCGACCTCGTATAGTCCAATGGAGCGTTATCCTGCCGCGATGATCACGGTTGATGTCGCGGCAGGAATCTTTGCGATTTGCGGCTGCAAACAACAAATGATAACAGTGAAATTGGACGTTTGAACGAGGACGAGATCCGAATGCCGGCGGTCGCCGGTGTGCTTTTCAAATAGCCCCTTATTCCTCAAATTCGTGGGCGGGGCTACGGCATGGGAATGGAAGGGATGTCGGACAAACGCGCGCCACCATCCCCTTGACTCGGGAAAGATCCGCCCAAACCGATTTTCTGGCGTTTAGTAAGCACTAACTACCATGAACACATGCATTTGAAACCGCTTACCCGGCACGATTGAGAAATCGTTTCTGACAAAGTTGTGTCGGAAATTGTCACCCGAACTGCGGCCGGCAACGTAACCTCGATTATCACAACAGGTCGATTCAGTTCTACAACCCGTTCAAAGATCTTGGAGGAAGGCGATAATATGGAGGCGCCCGAAGAATACAATCTTGCATCACTAAAGGGGGAGCGAAATCGACTCTTAAGTAGCACCGTAAAATCCCGCGGGCGCGCAATCGCTAGCAAGCAAAGCGAGGCCGAATTTAAACGCATGAAAATAAAACAAGTAGCTACTTTGATAGTTGGCATCACGACTGTGGCGCTCAGTCCCTTAGTATGGGCCGCCGGTGGTGGCGCCTTTAGCGGTGGAGGTGCAAGGGCCGGTGGTGGTGGTTTCCACGGCGGTGGCGGCTTCCAATCAGGTGGGTTCCATGGTGGCGGAGTCGGCGCGCGCGGCGGTGGCGTAGGCTTTGGCGCCATGCGCCCCTCACATGGCGTTCCGAACTTTGCTGGCGCTGGATCCCGGTTCTCTTCATTCGGGAGACCATCATCGAGGCAGCCTGTGTACGACGGACGACCTACTCGATCCATGACACAGACGGCACCTGATCGACAACCGGATCATCTTGCTTCAGGCACGTCTCGCGAACAAGGTCCGCGCCCGGAGGTCGCAAGGCAGTTGGCTCAGCGCTTTCCCAGCCTTAGCAAACACATCGCCGCGCAGCGTGATGTAAACTGGCACAACGACTGGGATCGGCGGCATGTTCACTTTGACCATGGTCGCTTCTTCGTTTTTATCGACGGCTTTTGGTGCGGATTAGATGACGGTTTCTTCCCCTGGGATTACTTACCCTATTACCCTGACGACTACTATCCGTACGATTACTACACGAACACTGACCCGTCCGATTACAACGGGACCACTTATGACCTAGGCTCAGGCGATAGCTCCACAGTCCAAGCTGTCCAGACGCAGCTGTTTAATTTAGGCTATTACAGTGGCTCAATTGACGGCGTTTTTGGCCCGACCACTCGTGACGCGGTGGCGGAGTACCAAATCGCAAATCACCTGAACGTAACGGGCAGTTTATCACCCGATACGGTCCAGTCACTTGGTGTAATACAGCCGACGGCAAGCTAAACAATATACGATGTTGATGAAACCATCGTACGTTCGATCAGTCGAGGTGCTGCCAATATGTATAGACTCAACAATGCTATCGCTGCGGTCTGCCTCACGATCATCGCTGTGTCCTGGGGCGGATACGCAAAGGATTACCTGATCGAGAACCAGCGGCTTGAGCAGAGCCGCGACGCGGTCCGGATTATGGAGCTGATGCAAGGATCAGGACTGTCGCCCATCCCTTCTCAAAAGCCCTTAACCCAGATCGATCCATCGAAAGCCCCACTCGAAAAATTATGAGTTATCCCACGATACCCAAAACGGCATGCTGCTTTACACCCATCGCGAAGCTGGATGCAAAAAGATATGCATCTCGCGACAGTGAGCGCCTACGAATCCGGTGTGGCCATACCAGTGACAAACGTGACCAAAGAAATTTATCGACTGGCCACGCGTGGCGGACATGATACGGAGGACTTTTCCGTCGCGTACGAATATCTCTCCAGCGCTTCGGATTCTGCGATAGTTGATCAACCGTCGTCGGCTCCCGCGAAAGCACAGCTTCTCCAAGCCAGGTAGCGTTCCGTGCACTGCTATGGGCGAAATTCGTTGCATTGTGCGAAGATTTGCCCGCGAATCACGCTAATTGACGCGAATCAAAGAAGAGAGCTTTGCCCAAACGATCCGAACCTCAGCAGTTGTTACACCACAACTCCTTGTCTCTATATTAGCGCTCATTCGCGTCATTCGCGGGCTAAACGTCTTTGGTTGCGGCTTCGCCGCTCTGGGCAGTCAGAGGTTTGCCTGCGAACTTGCTTCTCGCTCAATCAAGCGTTTGAAATTGTGCAGGTACTTGTCAACCCGGCTTGAAACAGCGCCGCCGAAGCTCGAGGTCAGCTTCAGGGTCACGCGGGTACCCTGATCGGAAAGCGACGCGAAAGAAACGACACCCGCGGCGAAATGATCAGGTGCGTGGTGATCGGCCACAGTACGCCAGGCAAGTCTTCGCTCCGGAACACACAGCATGAACTCGAGTGTCGTCTTATATTGCTTTCCGTTAAAACCAAGCGACGCGACAAAATGGTTCGTGTCCAATTTTCGGACGCGTTCGATCGCAGTGATGAATTTTGGGTAATCCTCAAACGCCAACCAGCGTCTGTAGACATCGGCAACCGCCGCATTGACTACGATTGACCCCTCCGCGGCGTCAATTGTCCGCGGTCTGTTTCCCTTATTTGGCATCGTTTCGTTAAGCGTAGGAACGCGCGTATTCATGTTTCGAAAACGTGCGACTCCATCCACCGGTGAAATTGAAGATCGACATGTTAAGGACGAGCATGGGGTCGTGCCTTGGTGGGCGTCGTCGAAAAGGTTTGCGGGGCATCCTCCTGAAATTGTTTTCACGCGATTTGGCTTTCATTGTGATCTCGTATTCCTCCAACGCTACCGTTCCCTGCGGGCCGTCACCACGTTGCAGTGGCAGGATTTTGCAGTGCCTCTTTCGAGGGAGAAACAAAAGTGACAACGTGACGGGCTGGGTTATATTTTTTGTCACGGCGAGCTCGCTCAATTGCAGCGAGGTATTCTCATGAACTCCGCTTCGAAGGCATTCGATGAATGGGCAGCGAATTTCGGAATTAGCTGTCTTAGTGAAAAGGTGATTTTCGATAACCTGGATCTCTTTAACAAAGAAAGAAACCCCTATGAATACGACCGAAGACAACGTTAAATCTCGCGAAGAGAACAACCAACCAATGCGATTTGCCAATGCGACGCTTGGTAAACATCGCCATGTCTGCGCGTTTTTTAACGGCACGGAGGAAGAGTATCGTGTGCTACTTCCGTTCGTTAAGGAAGGCCTCGCGCGAGGCGAGAAGGCGTTTCACATTGTCGATCCAAAATTGCGCGACGAGCACTTAGAGCGACTTTCTTCAGACGGCGTCGACGTCCCTTCGGTCGAGAAGAATGGACAATTCGAGCTGCACCATTGGCACGAAGTTTATTTGCGCGACGGTCGTTTCGACAAGGACCGAATGCTTGCTTGCATGCAGGACGTGCTGGAGCAGAGCCAGCGCGACGGCTTCCCCCTCGTCCGCGTCATGGGCCACGCCGAATGGGCTTCAGGAGACTGGCCCGGGGTAGACGATTTCCTCGAATACGAGTGCCGACTGAACGACATGATACCGCAATATAAGGATGCCGTAATCTGTCTTTATAATCTGACGAAGTGTGGTGGCAACCTTATCATCGACGTCATACGAACTCACCCGATGATTCTCATCGGGGGCATCGTCCAGGAGAACCCGTTCTTTGTGCCGCCCGCTGAGTTTTTGCGAGAATTGCGGGAACGCCGCTCGCCCCGGACTAAAGCAACGGCCTGAAGTTACCTAACGATGGAAGCGAAGATGGTGGTGTCGTATACTTTCCGTTAAAACCAAGCGACGCGACGAAACGGTTCGCGTCAAATTTTCGCACGCGTTTGATCGCTGTGACGAATTTTGAATGATCCTCGAAGACTAGCCAGCGCCTATAGACGTCGGCGACTGGCGCCTTGACCACGAATGCAGTGCCTCTTTCGAGGGAGGACGTAAGGGTGGCGCGAAGTGTGACCACCTGTTAGATTTTTGGGTTGATTAGCTCAGAAGCGGTCAACAACGACAATCTTTATGAAATCCAGTTCGACAGCGCTAGGTCAGCGATTCACTGGTTTTGCAGCAGATAATTTCCACCCGGTCGCAGCGCCGGGCTTCTTTGAACGCATCGTTTTTCGTTATGGCCTGGCTGTGCTCTCTGTCGCAATTGCACTCGGCGTAAAACTTATCCTGCTACACTTTAATTTTCCGTATCCGCTTAGCACGTCTTTCCTTCTCGCGATTGCAATCACATTTTGGTATGCGGGAACATGGCCGGGAATTCTTTCAGTTCTTCTCTCGTTTATCGCGTTTGCTCTTTTTGTCATCCCTAATCAGGTTGACTATCGAATAGTTCTTCCGGACGGATCGACCAAGCCCGTCTATGTGTCGGGCGTCACCGCTTCGCACATTCAGTATTTCTTTTATTTCGCACTGCTAGCGCTTTTGATGAGCTGGTTTAGCTCGTCGCGACGGCGAGCGGAGCAATCGCTTAGCCAAGCGCGCAGCGACCTCGAAACGAAGGTTGAAGAACGAACCGCGAAACTGTCGCGCGCGAACGAAGAATTGCAGACTGAGATCGGTGAGCGCAAATCCGCGGAAGAGAAGCTCCGACGCAGCAAAGCATTTTTAACGGAGGGCCAGCGAATCAGCCATACTGGAAGCTGGAGCTGGAATGTATCCAGCGGAAAAGTCACCTGGTCAGGGGAGCATTTCCGGATCTTCGGCTTCGACCCTGAGAAGACCGAGCCGTCTTTCCAGCTATTCCTGGAAACGGTTCATCCGGAAGATCGATCATTTATTGAGCGAAATCTTGAGAAGGCCATTCGCGAGAAAAGCGGTTTTGACATGGAATTTCGAATCGCGCTTACGGACGGATCTATCAAGCATGTCCAAGGAATTGGCCGACCCGTCGTCGAGGAATCCGGCGAAGTCGATCGTTATACTGGTACCACCGTAGACATTACCCAGCGCAAGCGAGGCGAGGCACTGTTCGCGGGTGAAAAGCGTCTCCTCGAGATGATCGCCACCGGCGTCGCGCTCAACGAAATCCTGAATGTCTTGTGCCT
This sequence comes from Candidatus Udaeobacter sp., assembly GCA_036269155.1. GTDB lineage: Bacteria > Verrucomicrobiota > Verrucomicrobiia > Chthoniobacterales > UBA10450 > Udaeobacter. The sequence continues at coordinate 3,577 of DATASP010000226.1, read as the reverse complement.
GATTATCGAGGATTACCGTCCTGAGACGCTTGCTTCGATTTTACTGCTTCGTTCCGATGGTCGTCATTTGGATTCGGTGGCGGGGCCCAGTCTTCCCAAAGGATGGAGAGAGGAAATGGAGAAGCTGCCAATTGGACCTTGTGCCGGCTCTTGTGGAACGGCGGCCTATCGCGGGTCACCGGTGATGGTTTCTGACATCGCCACCGATCCGCTTTGGGAAGTGCCGGAACATCGCGCTGCGGCATTAAGTCATGGGCTGCGAGCTTCCTGGTCGAATCCAATATTGTCGTCCGACGGACGAGTCCTGGGAACATTCTGCATTTACGGTCGCGAAACGCGAAGCCCGAGCCCGCAAGACCTCGGATTGATTGAGAAAGCGACGCACCTCGCACGGGTCGCGATTGAACGCGATCGGGCGGAGGCTGCGTTGCGCACGAGCAAGGAAAAGTATCGCGATCTGATTAATGCTTCGCCCGACGCCGTCTGCGTTATCGACGCGGATCGCAGATATGTTTTGGTGAATCCTGCAGGTGTCGAACTATCAGGCGTTCCGGAGCACGAATTGATCGGTTCTTCTATCGTCGAGAGTTACTTGCCAGAAGAACTACACTTGTTTCAGGAGAGGTTCGACAAATTGAAAGCGGAAGGTTCATTGCGATTCGAGCGAAAGTTCGTGCGCGGCAACGGCGAAGTGATCCCCGTGGAAGTTTCTTTAACAGCACTGCGCGGACAATATTACCAGGCGATCATCAGAGACATTAGCCAGCGCAAACGGCGGGAAGCGCTCTTGGCCGGGGAGAATCGAGTTCTTGAGATGGCGGCAAAAGGCAATTCGTTAGGCGACATACTTGATCACTTATGTCGGCTGGTGGAAGGGATGTCACCGGGAGTGCTAGCTTCCATTTTGGTATTGGATCCAAATGGCAGGCAATTGCGGCACGGCGCGGCACCGAATCTTCCGAAGGCTTACAACGACGCAATTGACGGGCTCGTCATTGGTAATTCCGTAGGCTCATGCGGAACGGCCGCTTATCGTACCGAACAGGTGATTGTGTCTGACATCGCGACCGATCCTTTGTGGGATGCTTTTCGCGATCTCGCTCTGTCGCACTCGCTTCTTGCATGTTGGTCGACGCCGATCTTCTCTTCCGAAGGCAAAGTGATCGGGACGTTTGCCATGTACTATCGTGAACCGCGGAGCCCGAGTCCGTTGGAGCAGGACACGATTAAACACATTACTCATCTGGCAGGCGTCGCCATCCAGCAAAAATTGGCGGAGACGGCTCGACGCGAGAGCGAAGCTTATCTCGCTGAAGCACAACGGCTGAGCCACACTGGGAGTTGGGCGTGGACGCCAGCTACGGGCGAAATCAGGTACTGGTCGGACGAGACATATCGCTTGCTTGGTTTTGATCCGGAAGCCGGGCCACCGCGATTCGAGAAATTCTTTGGGCGACTTCACCCTGAGGACCAGGACAGAGTCAGAGAACTGTTCGGAATAGCGATTGCCGAGAAAGCGGACTTCGAAACGGACTATCGAATTATTCACCCGGGCGGCGCCCTGAAACACATGCACGCGGTCGGTCATCCGGTTTGTGACGAGACCGGTCACCTGTTGGATTTCGTGGGCACTCTTATCGATATAACTGAAAGTAAGCGCTCCGAGGAGGCGCTGCGCGCTTCCGAGCAAGTCGCCCGCGGACAAGTGGAGGCGCTGGCGCAGAGTTTGGACGTTTTGGCAACTGCGCCCGCGCCGGACAAGTTTATCGGACAAATGCTGAGCACGATTGGCCGCCTTTTGAACGCGCAAAGCGTGACCTTGTGGTTATTCGACGAATCGACTGACTCACTTGGCTTGCGGTTAATGGCGAACGGCAGAAAACTGGGCGCGCCTGACCCCGAGCATCCGTTCATTAAAGATCCGATGTCTTGGAAACAGAACCCAGCAATTCAGGAACTGCTTTTCACGGCAGGTCCAGTAGTCTGCGAAGATATTGAGACCGATCCGCGTGTGAACGGCGCGTGGCGCGAGTATTTGAAACGAAAAGGAGGAAAAAGATTTCTGGCAGTTCCGATTTTGGTGCGTGGACAAGTTAGGGGTTTTGTCGGAATCCGACATTCCGATCGCGCAGCGTATCGGCCGGAGGAGATTGAATTAACCCAGGCGCTCTCCCATCAGGTCATGCTTGCGATTCAACTCAATGAGCTTGCCGACCAGAGTCAGCGAGCTGCGGTTTTGCAAGAGCGAAATCGAATGGCACGCGACATTCACGACACTCTCGCGCAAGGTTTCACCGGGGTGATTGTGCAATTGGAAGCAGCCGAGGATGCGTTTTCGTGCGGCTATCGCAAAGAAGCGAACGATCATTTGCATCGCGCCAGCGAACTCGCTCGGCGGAGCCTCACCGAGGCGCGCAGATCAGTCCACGCGTTGCGACCGCAAGCTTTGCAAGAACACAATTTCTGGGACGCGCTTAAAGGTATTATTAAGAACACCACCTTCGGTACGGCGCTTCACACAAAATTTGAAACGCAAGGAAAACTGCCGGAGCTTCCCCGGCCGTGGCAGGAAAATCTTCTGCACATAGGCCAGGAAGCTTTGACCAACACACTCAAGTACGCCCATGCTCGCAACTTCGAGACGAGACTTGGCTACAAGGCGAAGGAACTTTCTCTGGAGCTTCGTGACGACGGTGACGGCTTCAAAGTGAAGGAGCGACACGATGGTGTTGGCCTCACCGGAATGCGTGAGCGCGTCGAACAGATGGGCGGCGAATTAAAAATCACTAGTTCACGCGGCAAAGGCACGAAGATCACCGTGGTATTGCCCTGCAATGGGGGAACAACGACATGATATCCAAAAAGAAATCGGTGTTGAAATCTGTGAAGTCTGCGGCCAAAAAAGCAGCGAAAGTTGAAGGTTCAAAAAAGCCCCGGATCGCCGTGCTCATCGCCGACGATCATAGCGTAGTTCGCGAAGGCTTAGCTTCACTCATCGGTCGCAAGGCAGATATGACCGTCGTCGCCGAGGCGGGCAATGGGCGCGAAGCGGCCGACCTTTGGAAGCAACATCGCCCTGATGTGACACTGCTGGACTTACGAATGCCCGAGCTCGATGGCGTTAGCGCGATCAAGGAGATTCGGGCCAGTGATGAGAACGCGCGCATCATCGTGCTGACAACGTTCGACGGCGATGAAGATATCTACCGTGCCATTCAGGCGGGTGCGAAAGGCTATTTACTAAAGGATGTTCCTCGCGAAGCGCTGATGGATTGCATCCGCCGGGTGCACGCCGGCGAAACTTGTGTTCCGGTGCATCTCGCGGCCAAGCTGGCGGAGCGTGTCAGCGGCGAAACGTTGAGCGGACGTGAGATCGAAGTACTAAAACTGATGGCTCAAGGAAAGAGCAACAAAGAGATCGGCTCCGCCCTTTTTATCAGTGAAGGCACTGTGAAGTCGCATGTGAAGGCAATCTTCTCCAAGATGAATGTCATCAGTCGGACGGAAGCTGTTGCGAGCGCCACGAGACGCGGCATGATTCAGCTGTAGAGGCGGTTTGTCGTCCACAGTAGCTGCG
>DATASP010000225.1:0-6534 GCA_036269155.1 Candidatus Udaeobacter sp. | reverse complement strand
GTCGGCTTGCTCGGTTCGCCTTGTGCATTTCGCTCGACCGGTATGTTGCCGATTTTTTCGAGCACATCCTCGCCTTTGATTAGCTTGCCGAAAGTCGTGTATTGATGATCGAGCCGGTGCACCGGTGCGAGACAGATGAAGAATTGCGAGCCGGCCGAGTCCGGATCGGAGCTGCGCGCCATTGAGATTACACCCCGATCGTGAGAATGATCGTTAAATTCGGCTTTGATTTGGTAACCCGGACCGCCTTGTCCGTAACTATTCTCTTTCGCCGGATCTTTTGAATTCGGATCGCCTCCCTGGATCATGAAGTCTTTGACGATCCGATGGAAAATGGTGCCGTCGTAGAAACCCTGGCGCGCTAGTTTTTTGAAATTCTCGATCGTGTTTGGCGCAGCATCAGTCCAAAACTGCACGACCATTTCGCCTTCATTTGTTTTGATCACAGCAACTTCGTTTGAGGTATTCATAGGTAAAGCTTCTTTCTTTTCTTCGGCTGCAACGATCACCGCGCTTAACAGTGCGGCAAGGAAGATCGAGAATTTCATGCTGACAAATGGCACTAATGCGATGTCATGTCGAGCGAAGTAGCGACATCTCTTAATGATTAATCAGAGATTCCTCGACTTCGCTCGGGATGACAGAACTGGACGTTGGGCATTTGTCATTTCGGTCATTCGGATTTGTTTTGTCATTCGTCATTCGGATTTCGTCATTCAGGTATGGTATTCCTGCAAACTGCGTACCTGAACTTTTCGTTTTTGTAACGACCGGATTCCATTCGTGCTGGCCAGCGCGGCGCGCACCGTTGTCATGATCGGGATCTTCGCGGCGAGCGCGGCATTCCGAATGACCACTTCATGCTCGCGGGGAATTTTTCCGCTCGGCGTGTTGATGATGAAATTGATGTCGCCGTTCTTGATGCGGTCGAGAACGTTCGGGCGGCCCTCGTGAATCTTGAAGACCTTGGTGACCTTGATTTTCGCCTTCGTCAGTGCGTCTGCGGTTCCACTGGTGGAAATGATTTCAAAGCCGAGTTTCACAAACTCGCGCGCAACTGGGATCACCGCTTCCTTGTCAGTGTCCTTGACGCTGATGAAGACCTTTCCTTTTTTCGGCAGCGGCGGCGGCGCAGCCATCTGAGACTTCGCGTATGCCAGACCAAGATCAACATCCATGCCCATCACTTCACCGGTCGATTTCATTTCCGGACCCAACGAAATATCGAGGCCTTCATAGCGCAAAAACGGGAACACTGCTTCTTTCACGGAGAAGTGTTTCGGTACGATTTCCCTGGTGAAACCAAGTTCGCGCAGTGATCTGCCCACCATCACCTTCGCGGCGAGTTTCGCCAGCGGAACACCGATTGCTTTGCTGACGAAGGGAATCGTGCGCGACGCGCGCGGATTTACCTCCAAAACATAAACGTCGTCGCCTTTGACGGCGAACTGCACGTTCATCAGGCCGCGGACGTTCAATGCGCGCGCCATCGCTTTGGTCGCCGCGGAAATCTCATCGATAACTTTTTGTGACAACGAAAATGTCGGGATCACGCAAGCGCTGTCGCCGCTGTGGATGCCGGCTTCCTCGATGTGCTCCATGATCGCGCCGATCACAGTTGTCTCGCCGTCCGCGATGCAATCGACATCAACCTCAACCGCATCTTCCAGAAAACGATCAATCAGCACGGGGCGATCAGGCGTCACTTCAATCGCGCTAGCCATGTAGCGCCTGAGATCTTCCTCATTATAAACGAGTTCCATTGCGCGACCGCCCAGCACAAAACTGGGTCGCACCAGCACTGGGTAACCAATCTTCTCTGCAATCGCGACCGCTTCCTCGGTGCTCACTGCTGAGCCATTCGGCGTCTGTCGCAGCCCGAGTTTGTTGAGCATAGCGGCGAACAATTGCCGGTCCTCCGCTGTCTCGATGCTCTCCGGCGGTGTTCCCAGAATTGGAACGCCGGCAGCTTTTAGTCCTTGCGACAAATTGAGTGGTGTCTGCCCGCCAAACTGGACGAGTACGCCCTCTGGTTTTTCCTGATCGTAGATGTTGAGCACGTCCTCCAAAGTGAGCGGCTCAAAGTACAGTTTGTCGCTCGTGTCGTAATCGGTGGAAACCGTCTCCGGATTCGAGTTGACCATGATCGTTTCGAATTCGAGTTCGCGCAGCGCGAACGCGGCGTGCACACAGCAGTAATCGAACTCAATTCCCTGGCCGATTCGGTTCGGGCCGCCGCCCAAAATCATGATCTTGCGTTTGCCGCTATCGCGCCGCTCGTTTTCGTCGCCATACGTCGAATAGTAATACGGCGTGTAGGCTTCAAATTCGGCCGCACATGTATCGACAAGGCGATACGTCGGCGTAACGCCTAACGAGTTGCGTGTCACGCGAATTTGATTCTCAGTGACGCCATTCGCAACCGCCAGTTGCCGATCCGAGAAGCCAAGCTTCTTCGCGCGGAGCAATATTTCTCTTCCGGGTTCGCCATTGGAGGACGCTCTGGTGGAAGTGAAGCTGCCAGCTTCACTCGGCTGACGAGCATCTTGCTCGTCAGCACGAACGTCCAGCTGAGCGTGCGATGGCCGGTTGAGGCGTGACGTCTGACTTTCGTTCTCGCGATTTACCATGAGTGCTTCGCGCCGAACCAAGATAAAACAGCCTTTGCTCAGTCGCGCTTTCGCAGGATTTTGCGCGATGTACTCCCGGCACATGCGCAAATGTTCGCCGTCGCGGACAATTGTGTCGAAGCTTTCGTGCATCCACAGCGCGCCTGCGCGATTCATTTTCCGATTGAGCGCGTTTGCGGTGAATGATTTCCACGAGTGCAAACTGTCCACGGGCGAGTGTTCCCCGAGTGGCTTGAACAGCACGTGCACATGATTTGGCATCACGACGTAGGAATCGATCAAATATCTTTGCCTATCGAAATGATCCAGCGACTCCGCTACAATGACAGCAGCCTGTGGTTCGCGTAGCAAACACGAGCCGTGTCCTTGATCCAGCCACTGCTCGCGTTCTTCCTCAAATTTCCGCATGTACTCACGCGCGGTCTTCCAATCCCACGGCTGCGGGTGAAGCTTCAGCCAGGCAGCACGTTCGTCTCTCCACTGCGCGAGAACCTCGGCGGGAAGTGAATCCGCCAGCCGAAATGTGACGAAGTAAGTTGCACCGGATTGTTCCCAGTGCGGCAGGTGGCCGCGCTTTTGGACCATTGGCTGCTGCGGATCCAAGCCGCGGAAACGAATGTCAACGAGTTCGGTTAACTTGGTCCTCGGGCGCGCAGCCGGCTGATTTGCGACCCGACGAGCAAGATGCTCGTCGGCCGAGTCAGGCTGGAAGCCTGACTTCCGAACCTGCGAAAGACCACGCGCCGTGTGCGAGAAGTGCGCGCTACACAGAAATTTCTCTTCCTCCACAATCTGTTGCACATTCCTCAGGAACCATTTGTCGATCTTTGTCAGCTCGTAAACCTCATCAATCGACGCGCCTTTTTGAAGTGCCTGCGCGATGAAGAAAATTCGTTCCGCGTTCGGGGTTGCTAGCTTCAGTCGCAGCGTTTCGAGATCAATGTCTTTGTCTGCGCCGTCGCCTAACAATCCGAACCGTTTTATCTCCAAACTGCGAAGGGCTTTTTGCAATGCTTCCTTGAACGTGCGTCCGATGGCCATCGCTTCACCGACGCTCTTCATGCGCGTCGTAAGCGTTGCGTCCGCCTGTGGAAACTTTTCGAACGTAAAGCGCGGTACTTTCACGACGCAGTAATCGATCGTCGGCTCGAAGCATGCGGGCGTCTCGCGCGTGATATCGTTTTTTATTTCATCTAGCGTGTAGCCGACCGCGAGTTTTGCGGCGATCTTAGCAATCGGAAAACCCGTGGCCTTCGATGCGAGCGCGCTGGAACGCGACACGCGCGGATTCATCTCGATCACAACCATGCGGCCGTTGTCGGGATGCACCGCAAACTGAATGTTAGACCCACCGGTCTCGACGCCGATCTCACGAATTACTGCAAACGAGGCGTCGCGCATCATCTGAAATTCCTTATCAGTGAGCGTTTGCACAGGCGCAACGGTGATGGAGTCCCCTGTATGCACCCCCATGGGATCGAAATTTTCGATCGAACAGACGACCACGCAGTTATCCATTCGGTCGCGCATCACTTCCATCTCGAATTCTTTCCAGCCGACCAGCGATTCTTCGATCAACACTTCGTGAACGGGTGACAAATCGAGCCCACGTGCAGCGATCACATCGAGCTCCTCGCGATTATAAGCGATGCCACCGCCAGCTCCGCCGAGAGTGAACGCTGGTCGAATGATGAGGGGAAATGTGCCGATCTCGCCGATGATCCGGTCGAGATCCGCCAGGGAACGCGCCACGCCCGAGCGCGGCACGTCGAGCCCGATTCGCAACATCGCTTCCTTGAACAACTGCCGGTCTTCGCCTTTGGCGATGGCCTGAGCGTTTGCTCCTATTAATTTCACGCCATGCCGTGCCAGCGCGCCGTTGCGAGTTAATTCCATTGCGGCATTGAGCGCCGTCTGTCCTCCGAGGGTGGGCAAGATTGCGTCCGGTTTTTCACGTTCCATGATTGCTTCGATCACTTCAGCGGTGATGGGCTCGATGTAAGTGTGATCGGCGAATTCCGGATCGGTCATTATTGTGGCTGGATTTGAGTTGACCAGCACGACCTGATAACGCTCTTCGCGGAGTGCCTTGCACGCTTGCACGCCGGAATAATCAAATTCGCAACCTTGCCCGATGATGATTGGACCGGAGCCGATCAGCAGGATTTTGTTGAGGTCGTTATTTCGCGGCATCTGCGCCAGCGCGGATAGTAAACGAAATCAGGCGAACGTCACGCGGGAAGATGCGCCGGAGGTCAACTATCCTGGTTAACTCGGCCGTCGGGCTTCTAGCCCGACGTCTCGTTTAGGCGACCATCGATAAGCTGGAAGCTTATCGGCCGAGTTCGGCTGGAAGCCTAACCTCCAATGCTACGCCACCTGCGCCATCCGCTGTCGATCCAGCCAGACTTTGCAGATGCTTTTAATGCGCGTCAGAACGTAATACACCGTCTGGCTGCGGATACGGACCAGTTCCGTACCCACAATGCGAGTCACGAAATCGCTTGGAAGATCGAGAATCTCCTGCGGAGTCGAACCTTCGAGGCCTTTGCACAAAATCGCGGTCATCGAACGGGTTAGCGTTTGCACTTCCCGGCCGAGCGTCATGCGAATGTGCGCCTTCCCGTTTTCATCCACGTGCAGGTAAACGCCCACGGTGTCCGTGCATTCTGCGTCTTTTCGCACATCGACCAGATCAAAATTCTCGCTTTCTCGCGGTTCTTGATTCCTGGCGTTATCCGCGTAGGAGACGAGCGTTTCGCGCCGCTCATCTTCCGGCAACGATTCGAAGAGATTGACGATCTTGGTCAGTTTCGTCGGATACATGGTTAAAAACTTCAAATTCCAAGCTCCAACATCCAGAGAAATTTCAACCTTTAATATTCCAAGCGCGAAGAGGAATTCCTTTGGATGTTAACGATTGGAGCTTCTTTGGAGCTTGGATATTGGAATTTGGAACTTCGGGCCACTGCGCTTTGCATTTTAGCACGAATTCCCGACGTATGCTCGGGCTTTGCTCTGCAACACGTTTGTGGCTAATTGCACCATGAAAACTCCGATTAAAGTCGCTGTGACCGGTGCCGCCGGACAGATTGGTTACGCGCTTCTGTTTCGCATTGCCTCCGGACAGATGTTCGGGCTCGATCAGCCGCTAAGGCTCCATCTGATTGAGATTCCTCCAATGCTTGCTGCACTCAACGGCGTGGTCATGGAATTGGATGATTGTGCCTTTCCGCTGCTCGAATCTGTGACACCGACGGCCGACCTCGATGAAGGCTTCCGCGACATCAATTGGACTCTGCTGGTCGGAAGTGTGCCGCGCAAGGCCGGCATGGAGCGCAAGGAGTTACTCGGGATTAACGGCAAAATCTTCGTCGGGCAAGGTCAGGCGATCGAAAACAACGCAGCGGCTGATGTCCGCGTGCTCGTAGTAGGGAATCCGTGCAACACCAATTGTCTGATTGCGATGAGCAACGCGAAAGAAATTCCGCCCGACCGCTGGTTCGCGATGACGCGATTGGATGAAAACCGCGCCCGTGCGCAGCTCGCGCATAAGGCCGGTGCAGGGATTGCTTCGGTCACGAACATGACCATCTGGGGCAATCATTCCTCGACGCAGTATCCGGATTTCTACAATGCTCGGATCGACGGTCGTCCCGCGAACGAAGTGATCGGAGACGAGAAATGGCTGAAGGAAGAATTCATTGCGACGGTGCAACAGCGCGGCGCCGCCGTGATCAAGGCACGCGGACTTTCTTCAGCCGGGTCAGCCGCCAACGCGATTATCGATAGCGTGTGTTCGCTCATCAACGACACGCCGGGTGCCGACTGGCACAGTGTGGCCGTTTGTTCCGATGGAAGTTATGACGTCGAAAAAGGCTTGATCTCGTCGTTCCCTGTTCGT
>DATASP010000224.1:0-4834 GCA_036269155.1 Candidatus Udaeobacter sp. | reverse complement strand
CAACTGCTCGAACCCTTCTTTGGATTTTATTTTCGATTCAACGAAGATGAGATCGATTACACCGTCTCGTTCGAGTTCCATTACCAGATCCAATTTGCTTTCGATGTTAAAACCCGTTGGCGGATTGAACCGTTTCTGGGTGGTAACGCGAACCGATGTAAACTGACGGCGTTCAGGAAAGGCGTAATCGTTGAGCCAATCGAATAAAATCGCTGGCTCTGTTTCACTGATATGGCCAATGATTTCAGTAAAGAAGTCCTCCTCGGGCGAACGACCGTTCGGGTTCGAAGTCTCGACCCCTTGCTCCGTTCGCTTGTGGAGTCGCAACAACCGCGAGAACAAGCTCATCAGCATCTAGCATCAGCCATGGCGACCCTAACGGGATTCGAACCCGTGTTACCGCCGTGAAAGGGCGGTGTCCTGGGCCTCTAGACGATAGGGTCATCCGGCAGCTGCCGGACGGCCAATATCGGAATTCCATTCTTCCACGCAAGGTAAATTGCCAAACTGTTGCAAACCTCGCGCCCGGAGCGAATTGAGACAGCGCACGGCGCCGTGGCTACCGAACCGAATGAACTTCGTGAACCAGCCCCGCTGCGCGCTCGGTTGCGCCTTTGTGCGTGCTCAAAACTTCGAGGGCATTTTGGACAAGGCGCCGCCGCGCTTCGGTATCTTGCAGAAGTTCAACAATTGCGCGCTCGAGTGAATCGGCGTCGCGAACCTGAATCGCGGCCTTTCTTAACACAAGGGTCCTGGCAAGCATGCCGAAGTTTTCCATGTGTGGACCAAACACGACCGGTTTGCCAGCCAAAATGGGTTCGACGGGATTTTGGCCGCCGTGCGCGGTGAGGCTTTTGCCCACGAAAACAACAGTCGCAATATCGTACCAGCGTTGAAGTTCACCGGTCGTATCGAGAAGCACGCAATCGGCCTTGTTGGGTTCCCCGTCCATGCGCGCCTTGCTGGCAAGCGCAACACGCAACCCTAACGCATCCAGTTGCGCTCGGATTTCCCGCAGCCGTTCGACATGGCGCGGCGCAATGAACAGCCGCAACGACGGAAATTGCTGACGCAAGCGCAGAAAAACCGTGGCCAAAATCTCCTCTTCACCACGATGTGTGCTACCGCCGAACAGTACGGCGCCATCAAGATTCAGAGGAGGCGAGAGGTCCCGCAGGGACGTGGCTACAACTTCGCCGGATCGCTGAGCCTCCATAGTATGATCAAAACCCTCGGGATCATATTTGATGCTGCCTGTCACACGGATTCGATCTCGCGGAACCCCGAGTGCCGCCCATCGGTCGATGTCTTCTCGCTCTGGGACGCAAACCAAATCGACAAGTCGGAAGGTCGGCGCTACGAAAACTCGAAACCGCCGATATCTTTGCTCAGATCGCGGAGACAACCGCGCGTTGACAAGCACGAGTGGCACGCGACGCGCATGAGCTTCGGCTGCAAGATTGGGCCAAACCTCCGCTTCAACGAGAACGATCCGCACGGGACGAATCACAGCAAACGCGCGACGCATTATTGGCCAGTAATCGAGCGGCGTGTACATGACCTCGATCCACGATGGGACGCTTTGGTTCGCCAGGGCGAATCCAGTTGTCGTCGTGGTGGTCAGAACGCAGCGTAAATCCGGTTCCAGCGCACGCAAAGCGCGGGCGAGTTTGAGCGCGATATTCACCTCTCCCACACTAACCGCATGTAGCCATGTTGACCTTTGCTCCGACAAACGCGTGCGCACTCCCTGGTCGTAGATTCCCAGGCGCTGTCCGAATTTTTCGCGGTAGCCGCCGCGACGAATCATCTTCATGAAATAGGCCGGCACAAAGAACAAGAGCCCGATGGGCCAAAGCAAATTGTAAAGGAAGCGAATCACTGTTGTGGAAATTTCCCGGTCATACTGAAAGCGACACGGGGACTTGTCGCAGCCCAAAAGCGTCGGAAATCACGTTTTTCATAATTTCGCGCGCAGCGCTTTTGGAGTGCGGCGAGTCCTCGCGTCGCTTTGGCATAGGAAGAGCACTTCAGTAGCACCGTAGGTCTTCTGACGGGTTACGCGCCACAGCTTCATTTCAGGAAGAGTTACGCCGGGGCGCTTTTCTAATACAAAAATGCCCTCGAAATCGAGCAACTGCTTCAATTCTTGATTTGCCAGCAATTTTTCTGTGAAATTCTCGCCTGATTTTGTTTTTTCGTAGGGCGGGTCAGCGAAAATGATCTGAAATTTTTCGACGTCTAAGGAATTCCGCAGAAAATGGAAGACGTCCTGCTGTCGGACGCGCCCCGTTAATTTTGTCTTGCCGAGATTGCTCTCGATGATGTCGGCAGATTGCTGGTCTTCCTCCACAAATATAGCCGACGACGCGCCACGGCTGAGCGCTTCAATTCCCAGAGCGCCGCTTCCCGCAAAAAGATCGAGGGCGCGCGCGCCGATGACTGCATCGCCGAGGCTGGAAAAGATTGCCGCTTTTACGCGGTCCATGGTCGGTCGCACACCGCGCTTGGGAACTGCCAGGCGGATCCCGCCGGCTCTGCCGGCGATCACCCTCATGGCGACGAGACGGGCGTTGGTGTTGAAGTAGCTTGAGGCGGAGCTTCCTCCGGCGAAGCAGACGAGGAAGGCACCGCGGGCGCGGTCTCTTCGATCTGTTTTTTCTTCTTTTTCGATCTTTCCTTTTTTCCGCCCAACAGGCTGTTCAGCATACTGCTGAGATCGTGTCCGACGAGCCGATCCATCAAATTTGTGCTGGGTCGGTCGATAGTGCCGCCTACATGAAAGTCGATGGCAGCATAGCCCGGTTCATCAATGGGTTGAAAATTCGCGCGAATCGCTTTGAAAAGCTGACCACGAATTCTGTCATTGATTGCCAGCCGCGAATCGAGTTTCAACTCACCGTCAAACGCGACTGTGCCACTCGCAGTCAGCCGAATATTCGGCGAACGCAAAATCAACTCATCAATCGTGACCAATCCCGGGCTCAAATGATATTTTGCCTCGGCTTGCTCCAAGTGAAGCTCTTGCAGTTCTTCGATCTGGAGAATCTGCCCGAGCAACACCAGCAAACTATATTGTTGAACTCGCCCATTACGCAGAAGAATTTCGCCGCTGCCAGCGAGCGCATTCGGGTCGGCAGTTTTCCCCGAAGCCTGGAAACTTCCTTCCAATTCGCCCTTCACCATTCCCTTGGGCCCGCCGGCATTTTCAACAATCTGATCGGCGAGCACATTGCGAAACTCTACGCTCGTCATGAATGGTGAATCCTCCGATTCAGGTTGCATCGCGAAGTAGCCGTTGATTTCACCGTTCGCAGCGCGGGCAGAAATCTTGGAAAGTTCCAGGACGTCGGGCTCGTACCTGAGCGGGGAACGCAGTTGTTCGAGAAAAAAACGGTCTCGCAACGAAATCCTTGCTACCATTGCATCGCCGCGAAGCGCCGACGCGCCGCGAATGTTGGTGCGAAAATCCACTCCGGTAAAGCTCGCGAGAAGTCCACCCGCTCGATCGAGAAAACTGAAATTGCCATCCTTAACGCTAACTCGTCGAACTTCCGGAGCCACTACCAGTCTCGGTGTTGGTGTACGCGGTGTCCGCGGCCTACGGGCGACAGTGACCTGAGCAGGCGTAGAAAGAGCAGTTGACGTACTGGTGACCACCGGGGCGGCGGGCTTTTCTACGACTTTGGTTTCTGGTTGCGACTGGGAAACGCTTGCAGTCTGTTTTGGCGAAACTCCAGGCGACGGCATTGCTTGTGAACTGGGTAATCTCCACTTTCCTTCCGCATTTTGCGGCCAGACAACATTGGGTTCGATAAGCGAGACTTCTTTGACCACAAGTCGTCGCGAAAAAAGTGAGAGAAACCGAACGCGGAGCCGAAATGTTCTTGCTTCCAGGAAGTGTCTTGGGCCCGTTGAGGACGTCTGCGGAATTGTAATGCCGCTGAGTTGAAGTCCACTCCATGGAGTCACGCTCATGCTACGAATTTCCAGCGCGGTGCCGAGGCGTCGGCTGAGTTCGTGCTGAATCTTTGCTTGTGTGCCTTTGGATTGCACATACAGGTTCACGCCGACCAAGAGAATCGCGCCGAGCGCAATCACGGCACCCAAAACAACCAAGGCGACGCGGCGCAATTTTTTCACCCCCGAAACGTTACGCAGCGCGAGTTTGAAGAAAAGACCAAAGCCCCAGTTACTTTTCCCGTGTGACTAATACAGTTGTCATTCTCAATCCGACGGCAGGCAGTCCCGAAACGCTTGGAGATTGCCAAGACCGCGTCGAATCGATTGCCCGCGGATGCCCGATCCGACTTACATCGCATGCGGGCGGGGCGGAAGCGCTGGCCCGGCGCGCTGTTGAGGACGGCTTTACTCGAATTATTGCAGCCGGCGGCGATGGAACGGTTAATCAGGTCGCAAACGGGCTCGCTGGCAGCAACGCCGCACTGGGCCTTCTTCCGCTGGGGACGGTAAACGTTTTCGCGATGGAGCTTGGCTTGCCGCTGCACGATCTCGAGCTTTGCTGGGGCATTATCGAAGGCGCGAATACGCGTCGCGTCGATCTACCGAGCGCGAACGGAAAATACTTCGTCCAGCTTGCTGGTGTCGGACTTGACGCTCAGGTAGTCAAGGAAACCAGCCTCGCTTTTAAGCGCAGTTTCGGGCCGCTCAGCTATCTCATCTCTGCAGCACAGATTGCGGCGCGACAACCACCGAGGTTGTTTATTGAATCGGATAACGCTCCTGTAGACGAAGGATCGTTTGTCCTCATTGGGAACGGGCGCCTTTATGGAGGACCTTTCCCATTTTTCAAACATGCAGTGATAGATGATGG
>DATASP010000223.1:0-3318 GCA_036269155.1 Candidatus Udaeobacter sp. | reverse complement strand
CAGGTAGGGGCGATTGACCTCAATCGACTGCGGGCGGTTCGGGGAACCGCCCCTACCAATCAAATCCAGGAACCGCTCCAGCGGCGTCTCCTTCCCGCAGTCATCCATTGGCCGTCCGATCCCCTTCATGAATTCGTAGAGTGGCCCCGCGGCGTCGCGAAACATTTCCATCTCCTCCCGCGACTCGGCCAAATGGGTAGTCAACAAAACATTCTCGCGTCGCGCGATTTCCTCGCAGCACTCAAATAGATGCTCTGATGCGGTGAACAACGCGTGGGGCGCAAGGCCCCACGGCGGTGTTTGGAGTGCGGCGACACGTCGCCGCTTTGAAAGCGCGGACATGTCCGCGCACTCCAAGGCGGATCTCAGTGATTCGACCGCATCATCGAGAATTTCATTTGCGTGCTTTGGTGCGCGCACGTCAATCAACTCCGCAAACCAACAGGTGCGAATCGGTGCGTGAATTTGCGGAATCAAATTTGGAAAGGCAGTCAGATTGGCGACCGTCGTTGTGCCGAATCTTTTGGCTTCCTCGAAACCTGCGTTGATCGACGAGAGATAATCTTTTGGCAAAAGTTTTGCTTTCTCGGTGTTAATCGCGCGGATCCAATCGGCAAACGTTTTCGGCGGCGGGATTTTGCCACGCAAACAGGTGTAATCGAGATGGCAATGCGCGTTGATCAGTCCAGGCAAGAGCGCTTGCTCACCAAGATCGACAATTTGCCCGGCATTGCGCTTTTTGAGCTCATCAAATTTTCCGACATCGATGACTCGATTCCCGGACACCACGACTGCGCCGTTCTCGATCGGTGCTCCATCCATCGTCACGACTGTGCGCGCGCGAATGATCATTTCAGCTTGTGTAGCGGCGGTCCGCGACCATCGCAAATGCGACCCTGTAGCCACGGCGCTGTGCGCCGTTATGCCCATCGCGCGATATCAGCGTTCGACGATTGGACCGCCCACAGGGCGGTGGCTACAGCTCAATCGAAATATCGCCCTTCACCATTTTCCGGCATTCGGCGACCAACAGATTGCACGCTTCCTGACAAAGCAGAGGCACTGTAGCCGGAGTCGGCCTGTCCGCCGTAGCTTTAGCAGAGGCGGATGATCCCGGCTGAGCCGACTCTTGATCAAAGCTCGGGTCAAACTTTTCATTCGGCAATTTCGTGGACGCAACCGTCCCACACGCGTCGCGTTTCCATAAGATCGTTCGCAGACAGCCGCCACTAGATCGGCAGAAGTCCCCGACGAGACCATCGATCTGCGAATCGGAAATTTTTCCCGCCACCCGATACATTCCCGATTGCCGATCCAAAGTCTTGCGCAATGGCATGGTTTGCAGTTTGTCGTTTTTCCAAGCAGCGAACACAGCGAGCCTGCCGGGGTAAAAATAATCCAGCGCGCATCTCAGTTGTTCCAACGTGTCGAGCTCTAATCGCCAGCCATGACGTAGGTTGGGCGCGGTCTTAAGGGGACGATAATTTCCTGCGTCATCGTATTTTGCAATTTCGATCGCGTCTTCTGCGTTTCGGAATACTTGCAAGTGATCCAGCGTTTCGTCATCTCGATGCGACAGGACAAAGCGGCCGGCAGTTGTTTCTTGGACTAGAATTTGACCGAAATAGAACTGTGCAGTCAGCACAGGTTCGAGACATCGCTCGATAGAATTTGCCATTGCAAATGAGTCCGGCAGGCTGCCGGAATCGAGCGCGTTGCGCTAATGCAGGCAGTGTCCAATCAAACCGCCTGCGCGATCTAGAAATTGTTGGTCTTCTTCGGCGAACGCGTTCAATTGATCACTCTCTACATCCATCATTCCAAGAATGTGCCGATGGTCATTCCTTATCGGAACAACAATTTCTGAGCGCGTCGTGTGAAACGTGGGCAGATATCGCGGATCCTTGTGCACGTCGCCGACGATGATCGGCTTGCCCGACTCCAGCACGGCACCGCATAAGCCTTGCGAAACAGGAAAGCGCGGGTACGTGGCGGGCTCTTTCCCCGTTTCTGAGAGAATCACGAACTCGTCCTTGATGATCTTGTAAACGCCGACCCAGCGATAATCGCGTGCAGCGCGAATCATCTCCACGAATTGTGTCATTCGTTTTCGGGTACACCCTCCAGCGAGTGCGAACGCCCCGATCTCTTGAAGCTTCTTGCACGTCGTCTCTTTCATTCGCGGGAAAGCAATCTGGCGCAAAAGAAACCGAGCGCGAGCACGATTTTCAACTTTTTGCGGTAAAGGCCTGCTCGAGGATGATATCGGCAATACCGGGGTCGGTGCCGATCGATGGTGCATAAAAGAGATTGCGATTGCCGATGCGGTACGGATTTCGACGGAAGATTTCGCCACGCGTTGTAGCCAGCGGCGCGGATTGCGGCCGGCCGCGGTCAACGCCCGCGGCTACAGCGATGCCAAGCAGCCTCGGAATGTCTTCATAGCTGTGCAATCCGTCAGAAATAAAAAACGGAACCACGACTACGTGGCGGGTTTTCGTCAATTTCCGCCAATCGGAGATCAGCGGCGGCTCTTCCATGTATACGTTCAGCACGGCGGCGTATTTGCCGAGGGCGCGGATCCTTTCGGCTTCGCGTTTTGCGGCGACGGCGCTGTTTTCATTCAAATCGGTTCCGTGGGCGACAATCAGTAAGCTGCTTTCTGCAGGATCTACACCCGGTGCGACCTCGCTCGCACGCTTGAGCAGTAACTGAGTCATCATCGAATGATTCCCGACCGGCTCGCAATATTTCCAGATCTGGCCATTGGATCGTTTTGTAATGCGGCCATTCAGCTCAAGTTCGCGCGGCACCACTGTCTGCGTGAAATAGCCTTCGCTGATGAAATTCGGCACGACGTAAACCTGGCGAATCGATTCAGGATCGAACATAAACATCGCATCGCGCAAACTCGGTTCCTCCTTCCAAAACGCGCATTCCACATCCGCAAAAATTTTCCTGCGCTGAATCTCCGCCGCATGCGCTAGGGTCGGCGCGCTCGAATCCGGATTCACGGTAGAGCCGTGGGCGATGATAAGGAGCGCTGCATTTCTCTTCGGACCCATACTGATTCAGAAAACATTCAACGCTCAACGCTCAACGTCCAACGCTCAATTTTCCGGCTGGCCAGTTTGTCATCCTGAGCTCGTCGAAGGATCTCATTATTCCTTCAGACGGGTGATCAAGGACAGTGAGAGATTCCTCGACCCGCTCGGAATGACAAAGCAGGTAAGATTCGGCCGCTCTCGATCGCTGAGAAACCTGGTCGAGTGGTTTTTAGAATCTCTTCTTTAACTGAACGTACCAGAACCGGCCTTT
>DATASP010000222.1:0-5006 GCA_036269155.1 Candidatus Udaeobacter sp. | reverse complement strand
GGCGTCGGCGGGCACGGCGCTTATCCACACAAGACAAAGGATCCGATCGTCCTCGCAGCGGAAATCATCAACGCGTGGCAGACCATCGTAAGCCGTGAAAATAATCCGCTCGATCCGGTTGTTATCACGGTGGGATCAATTCACGGAGGAACCAAACACAACATTATTCCCGATGAAGTGAAGATGCAGCTCACAGTGCGCACATATAAATCCAACGTGCGTGAACGTGTGCTTGCAGCTATCGATCGGATCGCAAAAGGCTGCGCGGCAGCTGCTGGAATACCGCCGGACTTGGCTCCGATTGTAAGCGTGTCCAAAGATTTCGTTACGTCTGCGATGTACAACGATCCCGAACTCACGAAGCGGCTTGTCGCTGTCTGGAAAAAGTCATTAGGCAACGAAAACGTCGAGATCATCGATCCCGTGATGGGTGGTGAAGACTTTTCCGAATACAGCCTGCCGGACCACTCCATTCCGTCGGTTAATTTTCACTTCGGCGCAGTCGATCCCGCGAAGATTGCGGAGTTCAAACAAGCGGGGAAAGAGTTGCCGACCCTGCATTCGAGTAAATTCGCACCCGTTCCCGAACCAACGATCCGCCTCGGCATTGTGGCCATGACAGCAGCCGTGCTCGAGTTGATGAAGAAATAAGAGGAATGACGAAGCTCGAATGACGAATGACGAATGACGAATTAATAATCGAAGCTCGAATGAACAAAACTGTCTGGCGTTGTCGTTTCGGATTTGGTGATTCGAATTTCCTTCGGCATTGGACATTCGGATTTCGTCATTTTTTCGAATCCAGTCCCAACCGGCCAGCATGAGAACCCTCTTTGACCGGCCAGATCGCCAAGGTTGTCCGGTTACTTTACCTTGATGTTCTTCCGCAGATAGGTGGGCACGTCGAGATCTTCACCTTCGACGATGGTCGGCTCACTTTTTTCAAATCGTCCGCGGGTGACGGGCTCGAATTGCAACGTTTCCTGTTTCGCCTGCAGAGACTTTTCGGCTGGCGCTTTTTCTTCCTTCTGCGCCATTTTCTTCCGTGGCGCAACTATGTGCGGCTCGGGTTCGTTTGGAACGGGTGGGACGGGCGGTGTAGCTTCAGCCGCCATCGGCTCTTCAAACGAAATACTTTCCTCAAGAGGCGCTGATTCCATAGCCGCTGGCTCAGGTTCGATATAAATCTGTGGTTCAGGGTGCTGGTGTTCCTCTTGGAGCGGCGGCTGCGCGGACGGGCTGCTCGATGCAGGAGGGATCTCTTGCGAAATCAAATCCTCCTCTGCAGCGAGCGAGCTGATAATGGTCACGGTCAAACGATCTCCCAGTCGTGCGTCAACGACTGCGCCGAACAGAATTTGTGTTTGCTCGTCAACGTGACGGCCAAGTTCCTGCATGAGGACTTCGACCTCAGAGAGCGTCATACCGGGCCCACCTGCCACCTGTACGAGTACGTTTGTAGCGTCCGCCAGCATCCGGCCACGATCCATCAATGGACTCTTAAGCGCCTGCGTGAGAGCGTCGTGCGCACGATTGTCCGAATCGGCTTCGCCAAAGCCAAACAAGCAACGGCCATTGTGCGTGCGCAATGCTGCCAGCAAATCATCGAAGCCGATGCGAATTAGCCCCGGCCTCTGAATTAAGTTCACAACCGAGCGCACACTCTGGCTGATTGTGGTATCCGCCATTGCGAACGCCTGATGAATTCCTGCTTGCGGCGAGACCAAATCGCCCATCCGATCGTTCTCGAAGCAGATCACCGAGTGGCAAACCTCGTTTAGCCGGGTGAGCGCGTCTCGCGCCTGCGTGCTGCGGCGTTTGCCTTCAAATGTGAACGGAAGAGTAACGAAGCCGATCACAAGCGCCCCAGCTTCACGAGCGAGCTGCGCAACGTACGGTGCCGCACCCGACCCGGTGCCGCCGCCAAGCCCTGCACAAACGAAAATCATACGTGCATCGGCCAGTGCCTCGCGAATTTCGTCAACCGATTCCACAGCTGCGTCATAACCGAGTTCGGGATCGCCGCCCGTCCCCAAACCTCGCGTTATACTTCGGCCGAGCTGCACCTTATGCGCCGCAACCGAACCAGTGAGTGACTGTACGTCGGTATTGATCGCAACTACGCTGGCCTTCTCCAAGCCGTCGAGCACGATTCGATCCAGAGCGCTTAGCCCGGCACCACCAACGCTCACAACTTTAACCGGAACAAATTCTGACAGCCGATCCGGGAGACTGTAATTTTTACTGAGTTGAATCATATCGTAATCACCAAAATCCAAGCTCCAACATCCATAGAATTTTCAAGTTTATTCAATGCCAGTTTCATAACGGTTCGCCTCTGGTCTTCCGAAAAATGCTCGCAAAAATCAGATGCAACTCCTTGGCCTCGCGATAATGGTCGCGCGCTTCGTCGGCAAGCTGCGGTTCGGCAGCGGCAAGCATTCGAAGAAAGAATTTCGTTTCCTTCGATTCCTTTACGCAACGAGAAATCATGTGGCGAAAATCCTTTTTCGAAATCCCCTCGTTGGCTTCGCAGTAGTTTCCACCAATACTCGTTCCACACCCAACCAATTGATCAATTAAACGATCATTTGTCGGATTGCGCGGAATCTTTTGGGAGAACCGCACGATCGCTTCGCCGAATCGCGCGGTGCGCTCTTCCAAGTCAAACGGATGCCTTGACGCTTCCTTTCCATTTGGAGTCTCATTCAAAACTAATGATTGGTCCGCAACGGCTGCGTAGTTGAAAGCCGCAGTCCGCGCCTTGGCACCCTTGCGAGTTTGACGCTTGGAATTTCTCTGGTGCTTGGATGTTGGAGCTTGGTGATTCATCATCGCATTCCGCTGAAAAGCCTTCCAATGATTCTGCCAAGCCCTCGCGGCGGCCGATCCGTATGCATCACTTGTGCGAACCTGACCAAGCCGATCGCCGTCGAGAACTGAGGGTCCTCCACTGCAGCTGTTACGCCCCAGGTGGTCTGCGCGTGCGCGACGTGCGCAGGCATCTCGAAAATTTCCTCCGCGAGATGATCGATACCACTAAGAAGGCTGCAACCGCCGGTAACGAAGATGCCTTCGCCGAGATAATTGAGAAACGGCTCTTCGTCCAGCCTGCGTTTAAGTAACTCAAATCCTTCACGCACGCGCAGGTGAACGATTGTGTTTAGCATTTCCCGCTCGATCTCTCTTCCGGCGAACCCTGAATCGTCCTTTAACAAAATCATTTCGCCAGGCAAACAATTGCCAAGAGTGCAACTGCCTTCTTCGATTTTTAATTTCTCCGCGCGGGCCATGGGGATGCGCAGCCCCATCGAGATATCGTTGGTGATGTGGTCGCCGCCCAAAGCCACGCAACCGCTTTGTTTCACCACACCGTCGGCGTACAAGATGTAATCAGTCGTCCCGCCGCCCATATCGATTACCAGCGCGCCAAGATCCTTCTGATGCTGGGTGAGCACGACCTGCGCAGAAGCAAGCCCGCCGAAAACAACGTCCTCCACATCCAGCGGCAGCTCTTTCACACAGCGAATGGTATTTTGAATCCGGGTGCGCAAGCCATGGATGATATGAAAATCGGCTTCCAATTTTTGCCCAAGCATTCCTATCGGGTTCAGCACGCCGTTTTGTCCATCCACATGATAATGTTGAATAAGGGAATGAAGGAACGCGTTTTGCGCCGGAATGCTCACCTCGCGCGCATTAATTTTTACGTCCTCGACATCCCGTTCATCAATTTCATCGCGATCCTCGGCTAGCATGACGCATCCACGGTTATTGAAACTTTGCAGGTGGGAGCCAGCGACGGCGACATAAACGCTCCTGATCATCACGTCGCTTTTCTGTTCTGCATCCACCACTGCTTCGTGCACGCATTTCATCGCCGTCTCAAAATCGACGATCTCCCCCTTGCGCACGCCTCGTGAAGGCGCCTGGCCGACTCCCAGGATTTTGATGGTGCCGTCAGGCCGACCTTCACCGACAACGACGCAAATTTTGGATGTGCCGATCTCAAGACCGACCATCAAATTATTGTTAGCCATGGTTGTTAATCCGTTTTCTGTCGTTGTCTGGGATTTGCCTTGGTAAAGGGCGTTGAACTCGCGCGCGATTTCGGCGCAGCAGCTGCAGTCTCCTGGCTGCCGGAGCCCTGGCGAAGCCGGGTTTCAGGCGCAGCCACCGGGATTGCTTTCATGATCCGCGGCTCCACAGCGGGTGCGATCGTATCGTTAATGACCGCGGTCGGAGGCTCGGCGAAGGTCACGGGAATATTTCGTTGCACAAGAAGGTTTAGAGTCCCGAGTTCCTGTTTTGAGTCGTCGCAATAAACAAGGAATTGTTCCAGCCGACGTAGTTGCGTTTGCAGATCATTAAACCCAAACGTCACGCGTGCGCGATTTTTGTCCGTCACCAACAGGCAATAACCTTTCGAAACATCGATCTCGCGAATCTGGAAGCGCGTTTGCAAAAAACTGCGGTCGCTTAGACGCAGTAGCTCCAGGGCTGTTTTCGCTTCGGGTGATTCGACAGCTTTCCCCGCCTCGAGCGATTCGCTCGAGCACCCCAGAATGAGCGGCAGTCCGAGATATTCGGGCAACAACTTCTTTTGTTTCATTAAAATACCACGCGCGTCCATCAAAAACGCAGCATCTGATGCAAATGGATCGGAAATTTCTTTTTCGCTGGTGATCCAGGCGACCGGCTTTCGTTCCACCACATGAATATCGATCTCACCCGGCAATTTTCGCACCACCTGAACTTCGTCAGTTTGAGGAAGCTGCTGTATGGAATCATGCACCCGCGCGAGGTTCACCTTAAAAATATTTTCGCCTTCATGCAGATCGACGGCTTTCAAAACCTGCTCTCGCTGCAAAGTGCCGTCAGTCTGCAATTCAATTGTCTTTATTTGAAAATCTGAATTCTCAAACAGCAGGCGTCTTGCACCTTCACGCACGCCGGCATAAGCAGCGCCGCACAGCGCAGCGACTAAGAATACTCTGCAGAGGATG
>DATASP010000221.1:0-3222 GCA_036269155.1 Candidatus Udaeobacter sp. | reverse complement strand
TCGCCCGCAGCATCGGTGAGTTGCATCACGCCGCTGCCGTCGCGATTCATCACGAAAAGCTGGAAGCGATCACTTACCCGTCGCGAGAACAGGACACGTTTGCCATCGTTCGACCACGCCGGCCAACCGTCCAGTGCGCTTTCGCCGGAAATGTTGTGATCGTTCGTCCCGTCGGCGTTCATGATAAAAATCTGCGACTTCGGGCCGTCCACGCGCCGATGCAAAATCGAGGACCCATCCGGCGAGAACGACGCGTAGGTGTATCCGCCACCATTCGTCAGGTGTTTCAGCTCAGTCCCGTCAACGCGGATCGTCGCCAGGTCCATCTTCTTGTCGATCTGTTCGCCGACCACTTTGTTATCGCTCGGCACATCCCGACCGTCAGCCGCGGTCGCGCCGGCAAATTTCGTTGTGTTAAACAAGATGCGCTGACTGTCCGGCGCCCACGTTGGATGAATGTTTTCGGCGGTGCCGTTGGTGAGCTGGCGCACATTTGTGCCGTCGGCGTTCATCACAAAAATCTGCGACACACCCGCCCGGATCGAGACAAATGCAATCTTCTTTCCATCCGGCGACCACACCGGCGAGTCATCTTCGTCACTACCGAACGTGAGCTGGCGCATGTCACTGCCATGACTCGCGCTGTCCGCATTCATTACATGCACCTTCATTCCGCCATGCCGGCTCGAGACGAGCACAATTTGTCGCGAATCCGGCGACCAGAAGGGTTCGTAATCAACCACCCACGTGAAGCTGCCAAGTTTCTTGATCGGGAACTCGTCCGCGCCAGCGCTGCCGATAATTGCTAAAGCGAAGATCGCCAACGACACACGGTAAATGCGCATCTTGCGGCGAACGTACCGCGCGGCTAGCTGACAAGCAACGTTGCGCGTCTTGCATCTTTGGCTTCTGGCTCGCCTTCCAGAATCCTGTGTATTTTCAATCTAATCGATTCAGATAAGACTCGCTGGGAATTCCAGGTGAACTCGTGGAGTGGCCTCGTCCCTTCGGCCAGGTCGCCTGGGTCGCTATTTTGCGGATCAGTGCTATACTCTCAGATGTCTAAACGATCCGGTATCACTTTCACACGGCGCGGGCCGGACAACATTACCGAAGAGCTAATCGCTGTGCTTTCGTCGAAGGCGTCTTTCGAATTCAAGCCCTTGTTCGAAATTATGCTCCTCAATCTGCGTGAGCGAAATGCAGCCAGCGGCGGCGAAGAGATGCTGCGTTTGCGTGCGTATGAAAAGCTTCAGGGCCTTGTCAGCCAGGGCGCGGTCAAACGTACAGTCATAGGAATCACGAAGAAGTACCAGGGCGTTGCTACGCGAATGGTTGTGCTGCGCGCTGAGATGAAAGCTTTGCGTGCCGCGTGCAACGAACGCGCTCTTGCCAAGGCTGCCACGGCTGACTGATCGCTCCTGATCCAGCAGCTAGAGCGAATCTTACTCTGCTGGCTTCGATTTCGGCGCGGTTCTCTTTCGTTTGCGTGGCTGTTTCCGAGACTTTGGAGCAGCTCCGTTACGAATAGCACGGGCTCTCTGCTCCTGTTCGGAAGCGGCCGCATCGCGCTGGCGACGTTCCTTGCGTTCCTTACGCAGCTGATTCTCGTGCAGATAGGTCTTGTACTTTTTATAGACAAGACCACCGCCGAGACCAGCGGCGGCAACGGCCAGTGCCGCTGCAATTTTTACCGGACCGCGACCAGGTACCATATGCCAAGGGCATTTATCCAGAGGATACGTATCCGGCAGAGAAAACTCACAACCCCGCGAAGTACATTTATGCGCCATAGCTTGTCGTACGGCTGCCAGCTAAAATCGTCAAATGCGGAGGTTGGGTTCGTTAGGGCAAACTTTACGGCTGGACGGGGACACGCCTGGGAGGGGAGGCCGGGTACCGAGATCGGGAATCGAGGCACCGCGTGCGCGATTATCATTTCAACGTCCAGGCGGCCGAATTTGCGTTGTGTCGTCGATCAGGCGATGGGCGGCACGGCGTGGACAATCTTTCGGTTTTCTTTCTCGCTCAGGGCGAACAATCCGCCGATGCCGTCATGGCGCGGCTGACCACATTCATACGCGCCGCAAAGCAAACTCTCGATCTGGCCGTTTACGACATGCGGTTCGGTGATCCGCTCCGCACCCAGTTAGCGTTGGCTTTGCGCGAACGCGCAGACGCCGGCGTCCAAATTCGTTTTTGCTATGACGGAGACAAACCACCACAGCCAAATGTTGCCGCCGGTCAGGACCCTGCTCCCGCCGGTACCGGTGCATTTGTCCAGTCGTTAGGTTATCCCTGGCGTCGCATCGCCGGCATGAAACTGATGCACAGCAAATTTATCCTGCGCGATCGACAATCGATCTGGACTGGCTCGACCAATCTGACGGACGACGCCTTTACCTTAATGGAAAACAATATTCTGGAAATCGATTCGTCCGCCCTGGCCAATTACTACGCTCAGGATTTCGAGCAAATCTGGGAAAAAGAAAACTTCGATAACACCGGCGAGATACAAACGGTCCCGGTGCCACTGACATTTTCTGGTCAATCGGCCGAGGCGCGCGTCATGTTTTCTCCCGGTTGCGGTTTGGAAATCGATTCCGAAATCGCGAAGCGTGTTCGCGCGGCGCAGCGTCGCGTTCGCGTTTGCAGCTTGTTGATCAACTCGGGCACTCTCATCGCGGAGCTTGGCAATTTGTTGCGCGCAGGTCGCGTCGCTTTGGACGGAATTTACGATCGCACACAGATGGCGCAGGTTTACGTGCAATGGCAGGAAGTGCCGCAAAATCGTTGGAAGATCGGCGCACTTAAAGACATCATCGCGCGCGCCGGCCTCGTCGGAAAAAACTCAACGCCCTACACACCGACCGGGTGCCACGATTACATGCACAACAAAGTTCTCTTGATCGATGATGCCGTGATTACGGGCTCGTATAACTTCTCGCGGAGCGCCCAATTCAACTCCGAGAATATTCTCTTCATCGAAAGCGCGCCGCTCGCCGAAGCCTACAGCGTGTACATCGATCACCTGAAACAGAAATACGGGCCCTGAATCGCGGATTCGACTCAGAACCAGCGGCGCACTTGGCGTTTCAATTGGAGATAAGGTTCGCCAAATTTTGCGGTGAGATATCTCTCTTCGCGCAGGATGACGCCGTAATGCAGGATTGAGGCACGCGGAACGACAAACAAGAGCGTGAACCAGTCGTTCAGAAAAAA
>DATASP010000220.1:0-10288 GCA_036269155.1 Candidatus Udaeobacter sp. | reverse complement strand
AAGCGGATGCGGAAACTATATTCAGAGCGAAGAGATTTTTTCATCGAACAGTTCCACAAGCTTCTCGGTGATCGTTTCACTCTGCAGACGCACGAAGCCGGGTTGAACTTCGTCGCCTGGCTGAAGCGCGAGGAAGACTTCTCAAGGATCAAGCGTGTGACGCTTGAGATCGGAGTCAAGCCAGTACCGCTATCGACCTTTTGTATCAAGGCAAAGCTAAAGCCGGCATTTCTTTTCGGCTTCGCGGCCTGGACCCAGGCCCAAACTCGAGAGAGCCTTTTCAAACTCGCATCTTCACTCAAGTAAAAGGAGATTTAAAAGCCGTATCTCCCAAGAAAAAGCTGCACGATCCCTTGGGAGACCGTGCAGCTTTTATTTGCGATATCCCGTGCCGCTTAGATTCAGTCTAAAATGACTACGTGATCAATCATACGCAAATCACCCATGTTTGCGTAGTAAACACGCACTCGAGCGCCAGGTTTGATCCCGGTTTGGATGATTTCGCCCAGCTTGTTTACAACGTGACCGGGGCCGTTGAGAACATAACGACCGGGAGAATTTGAGCCATCCGCACGAACGACGAGTGTTTTGGCTGGCTGATAACTGGCGGCCGCGCCTTCCTCAATCGCCGATGGGATTACCGTTCCCGTTACGGTTATTGGTTCTGTGGTCTTTGTACCCTTCGAACCTGGCTGTGCAAATGCCAGCAGCGCAATCAGCGTGCAGGCAATAGTAACAATTATTTTCTTCATCATAACGCCTCCTATGTTTTACTGAACAAAGTTCTGGAGCTTGTGTGGCTTGGACAAGAGCCACTTGGTGTTTTTGGCACAGACCAGTTTCACGTTTCGTGCGCAGCGTGATCGGTCGCTAGCGCGTGTTCGAATCACGTCAATTCGAATGAGCGAACGTGAACACTTTATTTGGGTGCGTGAACTGTAGGGCGTCCGCCGCGGCGGACGCCGAGCTTGTTGCAGGCCCACATCGCGAATTCTATTTTGGCGCGGGAGCGGCAACCAGTTTTTGGAAGCGCGAATTGTTGCCCGCCACAGCGGGTAAACTTCGTTTGCGGCCAGGTAATCTCGACAAATTCAGGGCTACGGCTTCGCCAGTTTTTGGAACCGTGGGTCTTTCCGTAACGGCTCAAACATTGGATCCAGACGGAGCAAGGCAGGAGTTAGCGGCGGGTTCGCGGCCAAAGGCGCTTCGTACGGCATCGAAAGCAGCTTTTCCAGCATGGAGATGGAGCGGTCGCTTTGGCCAATGCGCGCCGCTACCCTGGCGAGAATCTCGAGCGGCCTGGGACCCGTCAGCGCGTCCTTGTCGGTCGGAAACATTGCGATCGCGCGCTCAGCCAAAGTCAGTGCAGCAGCGTTGTCACCAAGACCCATGTTTGTAAGTGCCAGGTCTCCCAGCAGAACAAAATTTTCAGGCTGTTCCTTGAGAAAGGGCTCCAGTTCGCTCCGGGCCTGACTCCAACTTTCGCGGGCTCCGGCACGGTCGCCAGCAACTTCCTGCGCCCAGCCTAACCAAAAGCGAAGTTCGCCATTGTAATAACCCAATGCCTGATCAGGCCTGGCCAATATTTCCTTTAGCTGAGCAATGACCGATGCGGGGCGAGACTCAAGAATTGCCTGGTAAACTTGTGTCTCCAGGTCGTTGGCATAGTCGGCCCCCAGCCGGAGTGGAGCCAGAAGCGCCGAAGCACGCGGGAGGTCTCCCTGTGCTTGTGCAATTCGCGCCTTTAACACAAGTGTATCTATGTCATCGGGTGTGATATTAAGAATCTGCTCGAGCTTGGTTAGCGCTTCGGGAAAACGACGAAGGCAGATATAAGAACGCGCGTGTTGCGAGAGCAAATTGACATCCCGTGGGTCGAGCTTTTCGGCTTCCTTGAAATGCGCGTCGCTTTTTTCCCAGTTGCCCCGCCTCCGCTCAACATAGGCGAGCGCCTGAGGCACCCGGCTGTTGTTCGGTAGAAAGCGCTGTGCTTGCTCAAGGTACGTCACGGCAGTGTCGTAGTCTTTCAAGCAGGCGTAATAATAGAAACCTTTGGCGAATACAGCCTCGCCGAAATTGGGCTGCAGAGCCAGAGCCGTCTCGGCTGCGTTGCGTGCTTCCTCGCGCAGTGCGCCAGTTGGTTGAAGACTCTGTGTGAGATAGCCACTCGCATCGACGTAAGACAGGAGCGCCCAGCCAAGCGCGAACTTCGGGTCCAAGTGCACTGCTTCTTTCAAGTATTTCTGCGCGCCAAGGGAGTTCGCCGGTGCGAACCCAGTCTTTAGTGTGTAAGCAAGACCACGCAGGTAGGCATCGTATGCCTGAGGATTATCGGTCGGTTTGGCAGCGATGACTTCCTGCTCCTGTCCGGTGAGTTTAGCTTGTAACTGATCGGCGATTGCTTTGGCTACTTCACTTTCGACCGAAAAGACGTCGGTCAGCTTGCGATCAAATGTATCCGACCACAGGTGGGAATCGTTGGCCGCCTTGATGAGCTGCACGTTCACCCGTACGGCATCGGCGCTCTTCTGCACACTTCCTTCCACGATGTGGGCAACGCCGAGTTGCTTTGCGATTTCGCGCAAGTTCTCCGGGGCGCTTTTGTAATGTTGCGTCGAAGTGCGGGAGATCACCGTCAGCTCGGCGATCTTGGATAAGCGTGTCAGGATTTCGTCCTGTATTCCCTCGGCAAAATACGCGTTGTCCTGATCGTTACTTAAGTTTTGGAAAGGCAGCACTGCAATCGATCGCTCTATTGGGGTGAAGGATCGCGTGCGTTGGTACAACCAGGTCCCGAGCGCAATTGCTACGATTGCAAACGTCAATGCGGCGCCTGCCATCGCCAATTGTCTACGGCGCGAGCGCGCTTCAGGGTTAAATCGCGCGTAGCAACTGTGAACGGCAGAAAATAACTCACGTGCCGTTTGCGGTCGGTCCTTTGGGGCCGGGGCCAGCATCGATTTCAGCAGCGCAATAACCTGCCCTGGAAGGTGCAGACTCCTGAGCTGTTCCAACGGTAACTCCCTGGTTTGCTTCGAGCGGATTTCTTCCATCGTACGCCCGACAAAAGGCGTCCGACCAGTGAGCAGATACCAAAGCGTCACACCCAGTGAGTAGATGTCGGAACGCGTATCAACCGGCGATTGCCCGGCGCCAGCGAACTGCTCTGGACTGGCAAAAGCCGGCGTGCCAATGAAGCCCGCCTGGGTTTGCTCGGCGCCGGGCTCGGTTTGCGCCCGCATTACTTTCGCCACTCCATAATCAATCACCTTTACCACGGGCGTCTCGCCCGGATCCGATTCGAGCATGAGATTGGATGGCTTGATGTCGCGATGCACTACGCCGCAGACTTCTGCGACAGCCAACGCGCGCGTGGCTTGTTCAATTATTTGCAAGGCAAGAGCGAGCGGCATTGGTCCATCACGGCGCACACGGGCTTCGAGCGTCTCGCCCTCGACCAGCTCCATGGCATAGAAACACTCGCCGTCTTGCTCACCATAAAAAGTCACCCGAGCGACGTTAGGATGATGAATGTTTGCGGCCGCGCGCGCTTCGCGCAGAAAACGCGACCGCGCGCCGGGATTCT
This sequence comes from Candidatus Udaeobacter sp., assembly GCA_036269155.1. Lineage (GTDB taxonomy): Bacteria > Verrucomicrobiota > Verrucomicrobiia > Chthoniobacterales > UBA10450 > Udaeobacter. The sequence continues at coordinate 6,702 of DATASP010000220.1, read as the reverse complement.
CCGCCACTTTCCGGTCGATGACCTTAAGGGCAACAGTCGAGTTCAATACTGTATCGCGAGCGCGGTAAGTTATTGCCATCGCACCCGCACCGAGCTCGACCGGGAAACCATCTGCGCCTACCTCGACTTCGAAATGGGCGTACCTCAATGGTCCGGGCGTCAATCGACCGCGCCCCGCCGGTCTCTCAGCCTGTTCGCCGTCCGCTGACAACCCTAGGCTAACGAGGCAACGCAAGCATTCCCCATTAGGACCGCATTGAGTGAGCTGTCGTCCACAAGTCGCGCAAGTCCCCGCGGCTCGCGCCTCGCTTTTTTCAGTTCCGACGCCATTGCCGTTGTCGTCCATGAGCAAAATCAATTCACGCCATTAGTATTTGATAGAGGTGGTGTAGCTCCTGATCGACATCAGCCGGATTAGAGACAGTACTTGCCACTTCCGTCCTCAATGATTCGCGGTAACGCTGGCGGAGACGGGAAAGCCATGTGCGCAGAGTCGCGATTGGCACTCCGAGGCGAGCCGCGGCTTCCTCCTGATTCGGTGCGGTCACGCTTCCGCCAGCGACAAACGGTCTTAATTCTTCGAGCCACTCAGCTTTGCCTTCCGAAACAAATGCGTTTTGCAAATTCCGCCAGGCCCGCGAAACGATATTCGACGCCCAGACAAGATCGTAGCAACGTGCATCGCTGAGATGAGATGTCGCCAACATCGCCGCCTCCGCCTCGGGCAGATACTCTTCGATCGAGACGATTTGACGCCCGCCGCCTCTCTTGAGCGCTCGGACGCGGTCGTACTCATTGAACAAGAAATTCTGGAGAGATCCCAACAGGAACGTGCGAAGCCGACCCTTTTCCTGATCAGCGCGGGTCAAAGTGTTTTGCTCAAGCAGATAGGCGAAAAAACCTTGGACAAGATCCTGCGCATCCGCGGATGAATAACCGCGGTGGCGAAGAAAACTGTATAGCGGTGGCCAATAGGCTTCGCAAAATCCGGAGAGCGCCTGCCGCGCGGATTCCGCTGACTCCGGCTCGCGCGCGCGCAACACCACGGTCCAGTGCGTCGTTTGAAATGAAGCACCACCCTCCTGCAGCGTTCCCGGAATTGCCTTCGTGGCTGCAGAGGCTCGCTCAATGAACGCGACTTTGCGAGAACAAAATCGCGCTGAGCTGGCAGAGCTCTGCCAGACGTCAGCTCTTAGAATAAATTATATTACTGTGTTTCTGCAGGCTGTGGCCCAGCCAAAGAACTCTCAGGTTATCGGAGGCTCGCGTAGCTCAGAACAGCACTCTTCGTCGGGTTGTAACCAGTTGCGCCGCCAGTTCCACGGTCGCCATGCTCTTGCGCGATGGCCACCACACTAAAGAGCGCAAAAGCTACCGCTACAGTTCCTGCCACTGCCGATTCGATAGATAATTTCATACGGAAAATCAGTTGCTGATGCGAACGATGCTCGATTTGGTGGCTTATGTCGTCCGGAGGGAGGCTTTCAGAAGAAGTTGGCTCCACCCGCCGCCGTAATTAAACGAAGCCATGTTGTAAACCAGAAACGGGTCGTGCCTTCGGCGGGGCGTCCTGAAGAGCGATTGCCAAATCCAGCGCGGCCATTCAACAAGTCTGATGCTGTGTTTTTTCATATTCTCTCAAATACTCGAAGCCAACTGGTCGGCCTCGGCGCCCTCCAGATTACGGCAGCTTCCGAAAACGCGGACAAAAGAGGTCCGGAGTTTTCCGGAAAGACGGCCGGCCCGCCTGGTCCAATAATCAAGCAAGCCTAAGGAGGCATCGGCAAAGATTTCCGTGCGGACGACTTCCGGGCTGAGCTCGAGCAATTTACAAACATTCACGAATGAGTACGGCCAGGAAAAATCATTTGCGGTGATCCAACCGTAGGCATCGAGGTAGAGTTCCCGCTTTACGCCATTGGTCGCGGTACGGAACCGGCGCAAATCGTGGGCCGCCTGCTTCAGCACACCGGCAGCCAGACCTTTCTCAGGCGTCGCCGCTGGCGGTTCGGGTGCGGGGGTGAAAAAATGTGCGCTGCGAGCGTTGTCGGATGCCGCTAGAAATGCATCCATCTGGTCGCGCGTTAGTCGGGACGGCGTTTGTTCGCCCCAGGTTTCGAAGTCGAAACTGGCCGGCAACAGCGCAAATTCACTGGTGAAATCACTTGTCTTACTAATGCGGGGGTCTGCTACGAGATTCATATCGATTGGCTTTTCCTTATCTAAAGATTTTGAAGGCGGACATTTCAAAAAATGTGAAAATTCCTAAAAAAACTCGGCGCCAAGGACAGCACGCCGCCGCGAGCCTCGTGCAGTGCGCCCGTTCGCGGCACTGAAAACCAATTTCTGTTCCACTTTGCTTCTCCGACGGTCGGCGTAGACTTTGTCGAGTGACCGACGAACAACAGGACGAACAGTTTTATCGCGATACGGAAAGCATCGCGTTTCCGAAACTGAACGATCACCAGCTTTCGCTCCTTGAGCCATTGGGCGAACGACGCCTCGTGAAGCGCGGTGATCTGGTTTATAAGGCTGGACAGCGCGATCTGGGATTGACCATTCTCTTGCGCGGCGAAATCGAAGCCTTCGAGCAACGCGACGATACCGAACAGATTCTCGCGACGGCGCACGAGCGCGATTTCATCGGCGACGTGGCGATGCTGCAGGGCACGTCGGCCCTGGCGTCGGCAAGGGTAACATCACCAGATGCCGAAATACTTTATATTCCCGCGGTGGAAATGCGCCGAGCACTGGCCGAGATCCCCGGAGTCAGCAAGACAATCGTCGATGCGCTAATCATGCGACGGCGGCGAATAAGACGGGATCGGGAATTTGCCGGAATGCGAGTTCTGGCTAGCCGCGACGCACGCGATGGACATCAGCTCGATGATTTTCTCGACAAAAACCGAATTCCGCATCGCCTGGTAGAATTCGAGAGTGAACCGGGGCAGGCGCTGACCAACCGTTTTCACCTGACGAGTCGCGATTTGCCCGTGCTTATCACCCCGGGCGGTCGTCGGCTGCGCCGGCCTTCGCTGCGCGAAGTGGCGACGGAAGCCGGTTTGCTGCGGTCCCTCGCGCAAGGAAACGAGAGCGAAATTTTCTCGGACCTGACAATCGTCGGAGCCGGACCGGCTGGCCTGGCAGCAGCGGTGTATGCCGCATCCGAGGGACTGAAGACGGTTGTTTTAGAAGGTTATGCGCCGGGCGGACAAGCTGGTTCCTCCTCGCTGATTGAGAACTTCTTCGGATTTCCAACCGGCGTTGGTGGCGGCGAATTGACCTGGCTCGCTCAGCTCCAGGCTTACCGATTCGGCGCGAAATTTTCCACACCGTCCCAGGCTCTTTCGTTTAACTACAACAATGACGGCGAATACCGCGCCTGTCTCGAGACGGAGGGTTGCTCGGCCATTCTTCGAGCAAAAACTGTCCTGATTGCTACTGGCGCGGACTATCGGCGGCTTGAAGCCGAGGGGCGCGAGCAATTCGAGGGCGTAGGCGTTTACTATGCTGCCACCGCCTTGGAGGGTCAGATTTGTCGCAACGAAACGGTGATTGTCGCCGGCAGCGGCAACTCTGCAGGGCAGGCCGCGATGTTTCTTTCGGACGGCGCGGCAAAGGTACTCCTCGTCGTTCGCGGCAACGATATTTCCAAAAAAATGTCGGACTATCTTGCGCGTCGGGTGCAGGCGCGCGAGAACATCGAGATCCTTTACCAGACAGAGATCCGCAAAATGTTTGGTGGGAAAAAGCTCGAACAAATCGAGCTGGAAAATACGAAAACCGGCGAACGCCGGACGGTTCGGACGCCGGCTGTCTTTTCAATGATCGGCGCGAAACCGTGCACGGACTGGTTGCCGTCGGAAATCGAGCGCGACGACAAAGGATTCATCAAGACCGGCTCGAGCGTCGTCGACGCGCCAGCCTGGCGGGCGAGCAAACATCAACCTGGTCCGCTCGAGACAAGCCTGCCGGGAATTTTCGCAGCGGGTGACGTGCGCTCCGGCTCGGTGAAGCGGTGCGCGGCCGCAGTTGGCGAAGGCGGCATGGCAGTTGCCGGTGTCCAAATGAGGTTAGCATCATCGTCTTGAAATCAGATCACGAACCCAGCAGGCATCTGCGAGATTATTGCAGAGTGATTTCTCGATCGCGGGGGAGTGACACGTTATGGCATTCCGGGCCACGCGGTCCGTCCCTAAGCTTCAGTTTGTTCGACCTTGTAAACGACCATCCCCCGCGCCTGATAATTTGTGAGCGCCTGCGGATGATCGAGATTGCACGTGTGCACCCACACTCGCTTAGGTGCAATCCCGCGATGCCCAGACCACGCTTCTTCGATCGCGCTTGTTAGTAACGCCCCGCCCAAACCCTGGCCGATAAATCCAGGTAACAAGCCCAAGTAAGCGATCTCGACGCCGTCGTCCGTGTCACGACGAAGCTCGTAGTATCCTGCAAGTGTATCGTTGTAATAGGCTGCGAACGTCCGCAGCTCCGGCGCCGACGCGTACTGCCTCCATTGCTCATCCGTCCACGGTCGTTTATCGAGCCACTCCCACTGCTCGCCAACACGAAAGTAGAGATCTCGATTGAAATGCCAATCTCCTTCCGTCTCTTCGCGAATTTGAAACCGTGCATCCGCACGTTTTATGCGCAGCTGGTCCGGCGATTTCATTTCAAGATACGTCGTGACGAGCGGTTGCGAAGATTTCACCACGTAAGATAACGCCGGAGTTGATCCGATTTGTGACGGCTGCGTTCTGGCCGCGCTAAGGTTTCAGCTCCAGCATCGCCTTGCCCGATTCTATCTCCACCGGTACTGAAACATGATCGTGAAAATCAAGCCACCGACCGTCCGATTTCCGAAGGAGCGATGTAAACCGCAGCCAAACCGCAGACTTCTGACCGTGTTTCAGCGTCCCGCTGATCAATTCCAGCCCAGCAGCATAACCGAGGTCGCCGGTAGCGCCGACATGCAAATCGCGGATTTCGACGGTTAAGTTGCTATCGTACTGCGAGAAGAATTGCTGATAATCGGCGCGATAGGCAGCTTTCCCTGCATATTGCAGCGGCGGCACGACGTCGTACGCAATTACGTCGTCTGCATAGAGCGCCATAACCGCATCGGCGTCCTTCTCCTTGAATGCTTTCATCCACCGGTCTAACCACCCGCGAATTTCCTTCGCTGCATTATCGTCAACGCTTGCCGCGGCCGCGCCTTTTGTCTGCGCGTCTGCAGCAGCTGATGCAAGCGCCACCAAAATGAAAGTGAGTAAGATACGTTGTTTCATACTTTTAGTTTTCGTCCGGGGACAATTAAACATCGGCACCGCAGATGGGACGGTAAATCTTCGAAAAGACGCTTCATGCGTTTCATTTCACTGTTTCGCTTTTCAAGATTTCAATTCTTCGAAGTGAAAGCTTCCTTGTTCACCACGTAAGGCATTTTTGGCGGGTCACCGCCGTAGTTGCCTTCGAGCACATCGATTAGTCCCTGGACGCAGCGGCCGGCCATGCCTTTGTCGGGATCGATTGAAAGCCGAGTGATTTGCGCGCCGCTGGCGAAGTGATGAAACACGCGACAGCGATCAGCGATTTCGGGATCCAGGAGCGGCGAGTCTGGCGGGAGCGGTTCCTTCTCGAACACGTCGAGCGCCGCGCCGGCGATGACTTTCTCCTTGAGCGCTTTGGCGAGTGCCTTCTCGTCCACGACCGGGCCGCGCGAACTGTTCACCAAGTACGCGGTCGGCCTCATCAGCTTCAGCGTGTTATCGTTGATTAAGTGATAGGTCGGCTTGTCAGTTTCGCCTTCGCGCAACAGCGGCACATGAATCGTGACGTAGTCGGCATCGCGCAATGCATCCTCGAATTCTACGTACTTGATCCAGGTTTTCTCTTTCTGAATGCCGCGCGCGTGACGAAGGTCCATCAATTCGTGGATGGCAGCGATAAACTCGTGATTCTGATATGCCGGGTCATAGCAAAGGATGTTCATGTCGAAGCCGGTGCATTTCTTAATCATCGCAAGGCCAATGCGGCCAGTGCCGATGACTGCGATTGTCTTGCCGGTGATCTCGTCGCCGAGGAATGGCAGGAACGGGTGCCACGACGGCCACTTCTGTTCGCGAACCAAGCGCTCGCTCTGCCACATTTTGCGCGCAAGCATGCCCATCATGAAAAACGCGAACTCAGCAGTCGCTTCGGTAAGCACGTCCGCCGTGTTTGTGAATGGAATTTTGTATTTGTTGGCGTCGGCGCGATTGATGTTGTCGAACCCAACGGCGATCTGCGCTACAACCTTGAGCGTCCCCTTCCCTGCTTCGAATACTTCGGCGTCGACCGGATCGCGCAGCGTGGTGATCAATCCATCAATGCCGCTCTTCACTTTTTCGATGATCAGTTTTTTCGGCGGCGCCTCAGGGCCCTGGAAGACTTCGAGCTCGTATCCGCGCTCGCGCAGATAGTTCTCGGCAGCATCGCCGATTCGCGATGTTGCAAATACACGAAAGTTCTTCTTAGACATAACTGCAGAAGAATCTAATCAGGAAACCAGAAAAGCAGGAAGTTTTCTATTGTAGGGCAGGCGCATCGCCTGCTAAATCCGGCAACCGAAGCGGTCGCCCTACAGATTCTTCTTTGCCCAGCCGTCGACGCGGTCGAGTGCTTTTTCGATGTTCTCGATTGAATTGGCGACGCTGAATCGCA
>DATASP010000219.1:0-10890 GCA_036269155.1 Candidatus Udaeobacter sp. | reverse complement strand
CCGTACTGGTCAACAATGACGAAGCACGAATGTGCAATGACGAACGAATGACGACATCCGAATGACAAAGCGCACACGCTGCCTGCGCAAATTTTCGCCGGTTGTGTTTCCTCCCGCAGTCAGCGGGACTTTTGGAGTGCGCACGTGTCCTCTTGTCGCTCTTGGAGGAGAAGGCCGTTGATCGAAAAGCGATGCGAACACGCCTCGCACTCCAACTCCGAAAGCTTTCGCGAGGCCGCACTTCCCGCCACGGCGGGCAGGCGCAGTGCAAGATGCGATGGACGCATTCTGACCTATCCATATCCGTGTAATCTGCGTAATCCGTGGTTAAATCTTTGGCTGCGGCTTCGCCGCTGTGGATTCATTCGAGGTTAGACCCCCGGGTAATGACTTGACGATTCGATCGTTGCACCGAAGTTTTTCGCTCTTCCTCCACTCAATGAAACGATATTTGCCTTTTATGATTGTTGCTACGGTCGCATTGATCGCGGTCGGGAGCGGAGCAATGCTCTATCGAACGAAGCGTGCACAGCTCCTGCCTGTCTCGGAAAGCAAGAGTGTTCCAGCGAAAAGCGGCACCGAATCAGCGCACATTCGGGGCAACCCCGATGCCCCGGTGACCCTGGAAGAGTTTGGCGATTTTCAATGCCCGCCGTGCGGCAGCTTCGCCAGCTTTGCCGAGGAGCTCCTGAAACAATATGATTCGCGCCTGCGCATCGTATTTCGGAATTTTCCGCTTCCCGGTCATGAACACGCTCACGAAGCCGCGGTGGCTGCAGAAGCTGCGGGGCTGCAAGGCCATTTTTGGGAGATGCACGACGTAATTTATAAAGAACAGGCAGTCTGGAGCAAGACCCCAAATCCGCGCGAATTATTCGAATCCTACGCGGGAACGATCGGCCTCAATCTTGATCAATTCAAAAAGGACATGGACGGTGAGAAAGCCAGAGAACGAGTAGATTCAGATCACGCGCTGGGCGATTCGCTGGGAATAACGCTTACTCCAACCCTGTTTATCAATAATCATCCGGTCGACCCTAAAGATAAGAATCCCGAGGGCATTCGCGCCGCGATCGATGCAGCGCTGGCGGGAAAATCGCCGGCATGATTGCCCGCGAATCACACGAATTGACGCGAATTGTTGACAGAAATTATTTACAAAAAAGAAAGTTACGCGATCATCGGCGCTTCAACGCTGAACGCTCAATTCAGAGTGAGTGCAGGATTGAATGGGCGTTTGCTTCTTCTTAACCTATCCAGTCTGGAGTACTAACGCATTGCGAAAACGCAGCGAATAAAAGCGAAGACCGACTCTTGCGATGTTTCTCTCTAATTTATTCGCGTCCATTCGCGTGATTTGCGGGCTGGTCTTATGACTGTATCGCGGCTTCGCACTATTTTTTATACGTTTGCCGCGATCGTCGCACTGGCAGGGCTGGCGGATGCAACTTATCTGAGTGTGCAGGCGTTAACCGGCGAGACGCTCAGTTGCGGAGGATCGCCAGATTGTTTCCGGGTATTGGGCAGTTCGTATGCGCGGGTAGCCGGGATACCGGTGGCGATTCTCGGCGCGCTGGCGTATTTGAGTGTATTTGCCTTCGCCACATTCGCAGCATTCGGCTACGCTCGCGCGCGAACACTTCTCATTTTCATTGTCGGCGCGATGTTTTTGGGCACGCTTTGGTTTTTGTATGTGCAGGCGTTCGTGCTGCACGCCTACTGCCGTTATTGCTTGTTCTCAGCGGCAATTACATTTCTGCTTGCCGGCCTCGTGATTGCAGTGCCTTCTTCCCAAAAACAAGGGTAATACTGACCAAGAAGAGACCCCACTTTCCGCAATGCGGATTCTCGTAGTCGAAGACGAAAAAAAAACGGCGGCGTTCCTGGCCAAGGGACTTCGGGAAGCCGGTTTCGACGTCGATGTTGCCGTCGATGGCGAAGCCGGGCTGGCGCAAGCTCGCGCGAGCAAGTTTGATCTTCTGATTGTCGATATCATGCTCCCGCACAAGGACGGCTGGGAATTGGTTGCAGAACTTCGGCATGATGGTGTTCGCACGCCCATTCTCTTTCTGACCGCGCGTGACAGTGTGCGTGATCGGGTGAAAGGACTCGAGCTGGGCGCAGACGATTATCTCGTCAAACCGTTCGCGTTTGCCGAATTGCTCGCACGGGTGCGCTCGATATTGCGCCGCGCTCCCCAGCAACAAGCAGAACATTTGCAAATCGCTGATTTGGAAATTGACATGCGAAGGCACAAGGCAGCGCGCTCCGGAGTTCCACTAAATCTCACGCCGAAGGAATTTCTGCTACTCGCTCATCTGGTTCGCTCGGCCGGTGAAGTGGTATCGCGCGCTGAGATTTCAGAACAAGTGTGGGACATAGGATTTAAAACTGACACGAACGTAGTCGATGTTGTCGTCCGCCGGTTGCGCGCAAAAGTGGACGATCCGTTCAAGACCAAGCTGATCGACACCATTCGCGGCGTTGGTTATGTCCTCAAAGCGCACTAGCTCTGCGTCCGATGGTTTTTCATCATCGTCGTCGTCCTCGTCCTCGATGATTCGAGAACCACAGGACGAGTGGGAATTTCGGAGATGAGAACGTACTTCGACCACGAAAAACTTGATGTTTACCAGTTAGAGCTTCGTTTTGTCACGTGGGTGACGGCGCTCCTCGTGAAGATCAAGCAGCGATCGACGGATGCTCGAATTGCAGAAGTTTCGAATCAACTTGATCGAGCTAGTCTCTCCGCTTTGCTCAATACGGCCGAAGGAAACGGCCGACGCCAGCGACAGACGCGAGCAAAGTTCTTCGATGACGCGCGTGGTTCGGCGACTGAATGCGCAGCGTGTTTGGATGCGCTGGTTGCAAAGGGCGTTTGCAGCGGCGGAGAGATCGATGAAGGCAAGCAGCTGCTTCTGCGGATCGCTTCGATGCTGACGAAATTGATCGAGCGCTTTGATATTTCGTCCTCGTCGTCGTCATCGTCCTCGATTATTCGAGAAGAACCGGACAAGGGAGGGTTCGAGTGCGAGGACGAGGACGAGAACGACGATGAGCATGAGCACTAATCCCCGCTCTATAGCGTGGCAGCTTATTCTGCTTTTCACGGTGGCGACATCGCTCTTGCTAGCCTGCGGGCTTGGCGTGTTTTACGCGATCGCTATTCAGCACGCGGTTGCCGAAGATAATGCGGTTCTGGCCGACAGAGTCGCAGCTTTGCGCACTGATCTCCATGAGAGTGGCGCTGGTGTTTTCGCTGAACAGTTGAAAAGCCGCCAACCACGCGAGCACACCGCTTATTGGATCAGGATGCTCGATCCACAAGGCCGCACATATGCGGAGACACCGGGAATGGATCGATCGCTTCCGCCAGAGATTTTTCCGCCGCCGCAAAAATCAGTGTCGACCGCCGGCGGCCTAAAGAGTTACCGCAGAGGACCGAATCTGTTTTCACTCGTCACACTGAAGGAAGAGTCTGGCAGCCAGTTGTACACGCTTCAGGTAGCACAGGACCGGTCGAGCGACGAGCGAGTCGAAAGAAATTTCGCTGTGTTGTTCATCATGGTCCTCTCGGGCAGTGTACTGGCCTCGGCTTTCATCGCGGTTATCGTCACCAAACGCAGCTTGCGACCGCTGCGAGAAATGACGGAATCAGTTGCGCGCGTCGGACCGACGCATCTGAAGGAACGAGTGACACCTGCGGAGTGGCCGCGCGAGCTTAAACCTCTCGCCTCTGCTTTCGACGACATGCTCAAGCGGCTCGACGATTCGTTTACGCGGCTCTCTCAATTTTCTGCCGACCTCGCACACGAGCTGCGAACGCCCATTGCCAATATGATCGGCGAAACGCAGGTCGCTCTTGCGCGAAATCGCACGGCTGACGAGTATCGTGAGACGATCGAGTCCACGGTCGGCGAATGCGAACGGCTCTCCAGAATCGTCGACAACTTGCTTTTTGTCGCGCGCGTGGATGCGGCGCGCGAACCGATTGCGCGCAAGCGATTCGATGCGCGCGCGGCCGTGGAAAAAATCACAGCGTTTTATCACGCGCTCGCTGACGATCGTCATATCGCGATCGGTTGCAGCGGCGAAGGACAGATTTATGCCGATCCCGACTTGTTCGAGCGCGCGGTTGGGAATCTGCTCGATAACGCGCTGCGTTTCACACCGGAGAACGGTTCAATTCAGATTGTGCTTTCCGAACGCAATGGCGATTTCGAAGTCGCGGTCAGCGATACCGGCTGTGGAATAGCTGCAGAACATTTGCCGCGCGTTTTCGATCGATTTTACCGTGCCGACTCATCGCGAAGCTCCGATGGCGCGGGGCTTGGCTTGGCTTTGGTGAAATCGATCGTCGATCTCCACGGCGGCTCAGCGATCATCGAGAGCAACATGGGTCGCGGCACAACGGTCAAGCTGATATTGCCGCTTCCGAAAAAATAGAAGTCACCGCGCAGCTCGCCATCTCTCAGTCGCGGGACGGATGACAAAAAAGTAACGGTAATATCCTTTGACACAATCTCATTTGGGTTCAGAACTCTGTTAAATCAAACGAAAGGAATAATAAAATGAAAACTCGCGGATTTCTCTCCACGTTATTCGCACTAATAATGCTTCTCTGCGCTCTGCAACTGACGATCTCAACTGCGGCGGCCGCCTCAGGCTCAGGCACGTATTCTGCCCAGCTGATTTCGCCGACGGCTGGACAGGTCCTGTACCCTGGGCAGCAAGTCATGGTTAAGTGGAACGCAACGCTTCCCAATACGAACGCGGGTGGGTGCGAGATGGAGGTTTTCCTGTCGCTGGATGGCGGCAGGAGCTTCACGTTGTGCCTTACGCCGCACATCGACCCACACGCGACGTACTTCTATTGGACTGTTCCGAACATGCCTACGAATGCGGCGGTCCTGGACATTCGCTTCGGGTGTGAATGGTATTACCCCGAAAGCTACAGCCCACAGCCTGCATCGACGTTTGCGATCGCACCCAGTACTGGGCAATTGTACTAAATTCTGCCTGCAGAATCAGCACTTTGCCAGGAGACGCAGCGCGCATCTCCTAGTGTGGCAAGTCCACGCGTCGCCAAAAAAAATTGCGGAGTGGCGAGCTTGGAACGTGCGGTAGATTGCGCGTCAGCCCTGAATTCATTCAAGGCGTAACCGGCAGTCCTTCGTGCGTTCGGGACTCCCTTGCGACTGGTAATTCGCTCGCCAGCGCTCCTGAGGCGCCGAGATAAAGCTGCAGCGTACGGATTCCGGATTATCTTTTGATCGCGGTCTGCTTTTTCAAGAATTTCCCATTCGGATCAACCTCGAAAGCCGACTCCCATTGGTTCTGACGACGACGTCATAGTTTCCATTTGCCATTGGCGTCGTCTTCCCTTCCTATGAGGTCGCCTCCGATGGGTTGCAGTTGAATCGAGTGTCGAAGCTCGTCGCGGTGCAATGGTCACGCTGACTATCCGAGCAGACCAAAAATTTGTCTTGCTATTCATTACGATTTTGTAATGGTAGCGCAGACCTGCAGGCTAACATCCCCGAAAGCGTTCGGGGTTAGCTGAAGTGGAGATGCCGCAGTCCGTGTGGAGCGGGCTGCGGCTACACTTCTGCGCGAATTTCAAAATGCCCTGCTGAGCGTGAGAGGCCGACGCGAGATCAGCGATGGCAATCGCTGTAACCTCTTTAAGCGGGCGGCAACTGGAGGGAATGAGCGCGAAAAAGTCTCGAAAACACGAGTCCCGGCTGAAAGTTAAAAAATGTCTTGTCTTATCATTACGAATTTGTAATGATAGCGCGATACCTGCAGGACTGACAGCCCCGAAAGCGTTCGGGGTTGCTGAAGTGGATTGGCCGCAGTCTGTGTGGAGCGGGCTGCGGCCATACTCCTGCACGATTTGCAGCAAATGCTGTGCTGCTGACGGGCAAGAAGGTCACGAATCGCAACCAGCGAAAATTTGTCTTGCCAAAAATTACAGTTCTGTAATCATCCGCGGAACTTATGAGAAAAACCTTCTTCTTCCGCGAAGCTGGGCGAGGCTGGCTCATTCCGCTGATCGCATGCACGTGTTTGATATTGTCTGCCAATAATCATTCGACCTTCGCGCAGGCAGTAACAGAGGAACCAATTGTTGTTACGGGCGAGGGCGAGGAAGTGCCCAGCGCGTACGGTGCGCCGCCAGGACTTTCGCGCAGCCGTTTTTCCAATGTGGTAAATGCCTACGTGTTGCCGCCATGGGCGTTTTTCTTCGGCGAACTTTTTGAGGGTCAGGGGTTCCGCCATGGACCGCCGGATTATCTGTTCACCCAGGAGATCGAAATGGGTTTGCCGTATCGTTTTAACGTCGCGGCCGAAACAGAGTTGGAACGATTTAATGGCGGTGGTGGCGTGCAGACAGTGAGTCTGGAAGCACGATGGGCTCTTGCTGATTGGAACAAGATTCCGCTGAACCCAACTATCTTCGCCGAATACAAATTCGGCGTCGGCACGATTCGACATGAAGAAGTTCCACCTCCTCCAGGTGGGGGAGGAGAGGAGGAGGAAGAAGAAGAGGGCGGACCACCCAAAGTTCCCGATGCCTATGAAGTTCGTTTGCTCCTTGCCCAAGAGTTTGGCGGTCGCTTTGAGTGGGCCATGAACTGGTTCTTCGAAAAAGAGAACACCGGCGACCGTGGCCGCGAATGGGGCTTCTCCCAAGCAGTAATGACTCCAGTTTTGCTGCCCAATGAGCGTCTGAAGGTCGGCTTGGAGATGGAGTATAAGAACGTCACCACCAAAGACACACGGGGCGACCCGATCAACAGCTTCGTGATCGGCCCAACCATCGCGTGGAAACCCACCACGCAAACTCGCCTGGACATCTCACCGTTGTTTGGTTGCACGCACGATTCGCCGGTGGCTGATGTCTTTCTTGCCTTTTCCTGGCTCTTCGGTGGTGAACGCGCCGAAGCTGAAGCACCCGTATCAAGTCGATTCCGTTACCTTTCCGACGTTTCCTACAACCGCTCCGGCAGGGATTCGGGAAAAGAAATGAAGCAGGTCGCTTACGTACCGCCATGTCCGGAATGGTACGGCGATCGCGAATGGAATTTGCATCTGTTTGGAACGTACGCGTTCACCAACACCGAATTCGCTCCCAATCCTTCGCTGGTGGACATCGTACAAAGCACCAGCGAAGGCGGTCCTGTGCTCGGCACCTACGACCGTTACATTGGCGGCGACCACGCGTGGGGCGGCGGAGGCGACATTAAATATTTCTTCTGTCGCTATGCTGGTGTGGGCGTTGAGGGATTTGCACTGGACGCTCACAAGCCGGGATTCGATATCTTCGAGGACCAGTCAGTCCCGATATTTATTCACCGAAGAATCAATCACGACCATACGATTGGCTCTGTTCTCGGCACTTTTACATTGCGGTATCCAATTCCGTGTACGCGTCTTGCGCCTTATGCGTGGGCGGGTGTGGGTGCAATTTTCGGAGGTGGCGAAAGGGACACCCTTCACACGCAAGGACCGCCAGACGCGTTCCTTGTCAATGCGCAGACGGAACACTTCGGAAGCGAAACCAAAGTGCTCGGACAATTTGGTGCCGGCTTGGAGATGCGGTTCGCGCGACACATCGGTTGGACAAATGATTTAGCGTTCGGCGTAATTGATGGCCCGAGGAATAATTTCGGAATGTTTCGTAGCGGCCTGAATTTCGCCTTCTAGGAATCTTGGGGGTTCACGCCCTCAGGCTGAGAAACCCCGAAAGCATTCGGGGTTTGCTGAAGTGGAAATGCCGCCCGTGTGGAGCGGGCTGCGGCTACACTTTTGAATTGCAAAGTCGCTCGCCGCGGCGAGCGCTTACTTCTTTGCAAAGCGCGTCTGGCACAAGCGCCACTATTCTTGCGCATGTCTTGACCGCCAATCGTCGCATCGATAACTTCGTTCTCGGAAAGGAGTTTGTCGGTGAAGACTGAGGTCTCGATCGAATACTGCGTCGTTTGAAACTACACGCCGAAAGCCGTCAGTTTGGCGGCTAAAATTCTCGAGCTTGGCGAGCGCATCAAATCGCTCACGCTAATTCCCTCGAGCGGCGGCGCTTTCGAAATTCGCGCCAATGGCAAACTGCTCCATTCCAAACTCGACACCGGCGACTGGCCGGACTTCGACGACATCGTCAAGGCGATCAAGAAGATTAAATAGTGCGTCGAGTTCGTTTTTTAAGGCGTCCAGATTAGCCAAGGCGATCGGGCCTTGGACGTTAAGATTTTTGAACGCTCAACGCTCAATTCAGACAGTTGGACGTTGGACGCCTTGCTCGCGAAGACTTTCGGAGTTGGACACAGCTTGCCCGCCGTGGCGGGGACGTTCGACGTTTTCTTTTTACAGGAGAGTGAAGGGTGCCTGGTGGCCCTCGCGGTCTTCAAAACCGTCGTCGCCGCGCAAGCGGCGGGGTAGGTTCGATTCCTATCCTCTCCGGTGTTTTCCCGCAGTTCCTGTAGCCGTTTCGCTGTGCGAAACGCGCACGTCGCCCTCAGGGCGACGGCTACAGCGGTTGCTGGTGAAGGGAGGTGAACTTCGATGTCGCGTGAGCAGATTCGTAAACTGACGTCGCTCTCATCCTGTGCCGGGTGAGCTTCTAAATTGAGCCAACAGGCCCTGCGACAAGTTTTGCCGCAGCTTCCCATTTCATTAGACCGGAACGTGCTCGTGAGCTCGAAGACTTTCGACGATGCAGGCGTCTATCGGCTGGATCGCAATCGCGCTCTTGTGCAAACAGTTGATTTCTTTACACCCATCGTGGACGACCCTTTTTCCTACGGGCAAATTGCTGCCGCCAATTCGCTCTCGGATATTTTCGCCATGGGCGGGCGGCCGTTAACAGCGCTGAACATCGTCGGTTTTCCAACCGATCTTGTTCGGCCACGTGTGATTTCCTCGATTTTGCGGGGCGGCCTTTCCAAGGCGGCCGAAGTGGGATGCGCGATCATCGGCGGCCATTCGATTCGAAATCCCGAACCAATTTATGGGCTGGCCGTCACGGGAGTAATCGATGTCCGGTTTGTTACCACCAATGCAAATGCGCGTCCCGGCGATTTGCTCGTCCTGACAAAGCCGTTGGGCACAGGCATCGCCACCACTGGGATCAAACGCGGAATCGCATCACGCGCGCTCCAGAGAAAAGTGATCGCCCTTATGTCGAGGATCAATACGGTTGGCGCAGAACTGGCGGAGCGTCGTCTGGTCCGCGCCGCTACCGACGTCACCGGCTACGGACTGATGGGTCATTTGATTTCACTCTGTCGCGCCAGTGGCGTCTCCGCTGAGATCGACCCCGATGCCGTGCCAATGATTAGCGACGAGATCACCGACCTGATCGAACAAGCCTGCATCCCTGGCGGTAGCCGCGAGAATTTGGTTGCTACAACCGTGGCTGTTGATTGGGGAAGCACAGACGAGCACCAACGAGTTCTTTTAACCGACGCACAAACTAGCGGCGGATTACTGCTGTGTGTGGCTGAAGCGAATCTTGAAAACGTGCTCATGATCCTTCGAAAAGAGCGCACGCTTTCCGCAGCGCTGATCGGAAAAATCGTGCCACGACGGCGCCGCGGTCCGTTAATATGCATGACCGGGTAAAGTCACAACCACGGCGGAAAATCCCCGCCGTCTCGAAAATCCTCGACGCGCTCGGCCAGTGCGATTTGCCGCATCCGATCGTTGTCGATCTTGTCCGCCGCAGGCTTTCACAAATTCGCACAGGGGTCGATGTCCCTGAGTTTGAATCCATCGTATCTGATCTTCGCGGCTCTCTCGATGAACTTCGCGCCAGCAGACTTCAACCGATCATCAACGGCACCGGAATCATCATTCATACAAATTTCGGCCGGGCGCCACTTGCGATTGAAGCCGTCCGCGCCCTAAACGAAATCGGATCACGCTATTCGAATCTCGAATACGACCTCGCAACAGGCGACCGAGGCCGCCGCGGCAGTTACATCCAGAATGCGCTCGCGCTACTTTGCGGAGCGGAAGCGGCCACGGTCGTCAACAATTGCGCAGCCGCGTTAGTCCTGATCATTCACCATTTCACAAAAAAGAATGGCAGAGCACGATCGCAGCCTCCTCGCCGTGGCCAGGCCGCGCCGGAGGTGGTTATCTCGCGCGGCGAGCTCGTGCAAATCGGCGGCGGATTTCGCATCGGCGAAATCGTCGAAGCCACGGGCGCAAAACTGCGCGAAGTCGGCGCGACCAACAAAACAACGCTGGATGATTATGCCAAAGCCATTGGTCCCGCCACCGCGATGATACTGAAAGTTCACCGGAGCAATTTTTTCATGAGCGGTTTTGTCGAATCGCCTTCGTCGGAGGAGATCAGCGCGCTTGCGCGCAAGAAACGCATTCCGTTTGCCGAGGACTTGGGCAGCGGCGCTATTGCCGCAATCGAACAGTTGGGAGTTGCCGATCACGAGCCGACGCCGGCCGAGATTTTGAAAAGCGGCGTCGATCTTGTTTGCTTCAGCGGCGATAAACTATTTGGCGGCCCACAAGCAGGAATCATCCTTGGGAAAAAGCGCTTCGTGGCGGCCCTGAACCGCGAACCGCTGTTTCGCGCGTTACGCTGCGACAAGCTTTGTCTCGCTGCGCTGCAAGCCACAGTCGATCTTCAGTTGAATCAACAGACTGCCGACATCCCGACGTTGGCGCTGTTGCAGGTTTCCGAAGATGCATTGCGCGCCAGAGCTGGGGCAATCTGCGATAAGCTGTCGAAAAGCTGCCCTGGGCTGCGGATCGCGATTGGCCGCAGTGCTGCCAAAACAGGCGGTGGCACATTGCCTAAATTGAGCATGTCGTCCGTCACGATTGAGATCGTTCCGAGCAATTGCTCAGTCGTCGCGTTCGCAG
>DATASP010000218.1:0-8062 GCA_036269155.1 Candidatus Udaeobacter sp. | reverse complement strand
CCGCACGCCGTAGAGACTCCAGGCCAGCCATGCTCTTCCGGCATGCAGATAGAGGCGCACGAAGGCCACGAATGAGACAATGAGGATCCACGTCGGCACATGTATCCAACGCACCAACAGTTCGTATTGCTCGACTGTCCTGGCGTTTGTCATCCATAACTCGAATGCGGTGATCGCCGCGGCTGCGACCGCGCTACAGGAAAACAGCAAATGCGCCAAATTAACGCGCTGTTTGCACCAGACGACGCCATAGAACGCCGCCAGCGTTAAACAAGCTGCGGCATTCATCGACCAGACGACAGTGATCCAACTCATTGTACAGACCGCGGCTGTTGGCGGTCACTTTATAGTTCGGATTTTTCAGATCGAAGTTTCGAAAAAGGTTTAGATCTGACCTCAACGGCTCCGCGAGCTTTCGGATTGCGGCGCCTGTCACACGCTTGCGTCAAAGGCGGACAAATGGCATGATCGGCCGCGGTGAAATCGGAAACCCCCCCAGATCACTTCGGCAACGCTCGGTTCCTGACGACGCGCTGGAGTGTTGTTCTGTCCTGCTCGGACTCCGCCAGTGATGACCAGAAGGCAGAGGCTGCGCTTGCCGAGCTTTGCAAAATTTATTGGCGCCCAGTTTTCGCGTTCATCTGCCGACAGGGCCACTCCGTTCCTGACGCGCAGGATTTGACTCAGGAATTCTTTGGCAGAGTCATTAAAGGCCGTCTAATTCAGTCCGCTGATCGAAGTAAAGGGAGATTCCGATCACTTCTGCTGAAGGCGTTGCAGCGTTTTTTGCATGATGAGGGCGATAAGCGTCACGCGCGCAAGCGCGGCGGCGACTTATCTTTCGTTTCGTGGGACGATTGGATGACGGAGGCGCCAACTCACTTATCGATTCCAGAACAGGAATCGAGCGAGTGGTCGCCGGAAAGAATTTTCGATGTGCGCTGGGCCGCGACGGTGGTCGAGCGCGCGCTGCGGCGGTTGGGCGACGAGTGTGAAAAGCGCGGCCGACGACGCGTCTTCGATGTCCTGAGTAGTTGTCTTGCTGCCGAGCGGGAAGACGTGTCGTATGCAACATTTGCTAAAACACTAGGGCTTCGTGAAACCGCAGTGAAAAGTCTTGTGCACCGGTTGCGTGAGCGTTATCGCACTTTGCTCCGTGAAGAAGTCGCTGAGACCGTAAGCGGAGCGAACGAAATCGACGACGAATTGCGCTATCTCTGCGCGGCATTAAGCGCTGCGAAATAGACTTCGGGCAAACCGGAATTTCTCTCGCCTTTCCAGGCAACGGCGGGCTGGCGGACTATCTAGGACTAAGGGAGCCGCCCAATCTCTGTGCAAAAAGACCCATGCGGGACTGACTGCAATCGCGTTTCTATGTGGTGTACGGAACTACGTGGTGTGCAGAAACACTTTGCTCTCGATGCAAAGTCTGTTGCTGTGTGAATTCTGTTTTGCCGATTCAATATTTTCAATCCACACGTGCCTTGTGAATAACCTTTCAACAATCTGTGAATTTGAAGTTTGCAACGGTTGAAACTCGACTTATGATCAGAGTCCCCTTCATGACGTCTCCCGCCGGTTCCGTTTCTTTGCAATTTCCGAATGAAACTGGCAACTGTGCAAACTGCGGGTCGGTATCGCGCGTGGGTCGCGGACTTTGTCTGAAGTGTCTTCTCTCCTCGGGTATGGACACCAACGGCGAGCACGCACCGGACGAGCCAACTTTGGATGACCTGCTCGGCCAGATTCATGGTCACGACGCAGATTGGCAGTTGGGCAATTATCAAATTTTGGAAGAAATCGGACGCGGCGGGATGGGCGTTATCTATCGGGCGCGACAACGACACTCGCGTCGGATTGTGGCGATCAAGCGCGTTTTATCTTATCACGCTGATTCCCAGGATACGCTAATGCGCTTTCGCGGCGAAGCTCAGGCCGCTGCGAACTTGGATCATCCCAACATTCTTCCCATCTATGAGGTAAGCGAGAGCCACGAGGGGCTGCCCTTCTTCAGCATGAAGTTCGCCAGCGGCGGGAGTTTGCTCGACGCGGCCCCAGCATTGCGCAGCGAACCGCGACGTGCTGTTGCGCTAATGACGAAAGTTGCGCGAGCTATCGAATACGCGCATGAGCAGGGAATTCTCCATCGTGACCTCAAGCCAGGGAACATTTTGTTGGACGGCCGCGGCGAACCGATGGTCAGCGACTTCGGATTGGCCAAATGGCTGGAGCCAACTGGCCGTATGACACGTACGCCTAGCATCTTCGGGACGCCGGGGTACATCGCGCCCGAACAGGTAAATGGGTCAGACAGAAAACTTACCGCCGCGGCTGATGTATATGGTTTGGGAGCGGTTCTATTTGATCTCTTAACTGGCCGGCCACCATTCACAGGTGAGCACGCGCTGAAAACTATCCAGCAGGCGGCTGAAAAGCCCGCGCCCAAACTGCGCACTCTGGCGCCAGCACTGGATCGCGACTTGGAAACAATCTGCGCGAAATGCTTGGAGCGCGATCCACTCGCCCGTTATCGCTCAGCTGGTGAACTGGCGGATGACCTCGACCGCTGGCTGCACGGACATTCGATTGTCGCGCGTCCTGTTTCGCCGCCTGTGCATCTCTGGCGTTGGGTGCGGCGCAATCCGCTCGTCGCACAAATGGCTGCGCTTTTGCTGACGATGGCAACTGCAGTGGGTGTGATGATTTCAAAGGCCCAAACAGTAAGCCCGCTTACGGCAAGTGGGATTGCAGTTTTGCCGTTTGAAAGTTTGAGTCCAGACAAGGAAAGCGCGTTTTTCGCCTACGGCGTTTACGATGGTGTTTGGAGCAAACTGGCGAAGCTCGCGAATCTTAAGGTGATCAACCACAACAGTGTCGCGAAATACCGTGGCGCGCACGACACCCAGGAAATCGGTCGTGCCTTGGATGTCGCGTATGTACTCACGGGAAACGTGCAGACACAAGGAGCCAGCATCCGCTTAAATGCCGAGCTGATTGATGTGCGCAAAAACGCTCGCGTGTGGACGGAGGAATACGATCGAAACTTAAGCGACATGTTCACCCTCCAAGGCGAGATCGCGCAGAAAATCGCAGGCAAGCTGGGAGTCGGCGTTTCTCCCGCGGAGAAAACTGCATTTCAAGATATACCAACCTCGGATCTGATCTCGTACGACGCGTACCTGCGCGCGAAAGACTTACTGTATGACATCGCTTTGAGCACACGAACAAAGGAAGATCTGTTTCAAACCGTCCAACTACTCGAGCAGGCCCTTGGACGCGACCCTTCTTTCCTTGACGCCTACTGCCAGTTAGCAGGAGCGCATGATCGAATATACTTCGGCGGCTTCGATCACACCGATGCGCGTCTGAAATTATCTGAGACAGTAATTCGGTCGATCCAGCGGCTAAGCCCCGAATCGGGAGAAACCCATCTGGCTCTGGCTCAGCACTATTATTATGCGTACCGGGATTTCGACCGGGCCCGGCAAGAGTTGGTCCTTGCTCACCTGACGTTGCCTAACGAGTCGCGGATTCCGCTTTTAGCAGGATATATTGACCGGCGTCAAGGTCGCTGGGAGAAAGCGCTCGAGGAGATGACGGAGGCGTTGGAGTTGAACCCACGAGATTTTTCTGTGCTCGAGCAAATCACTCTTACATACGAGGCGTTAGGCCGGTATAAAGAAATGGCAACCACCCTTGATCGCGCGCTGGCAATAGCTCCAAGCGATGTGCCCAGCCGAGTCCGACGCGCAGTGGTTGATCTGGAGGGCCGCGCAGATGTTAAACCTTTCGAAACGACAATTGACGCGATTTTGGCGGAGGACGCGAATGCCGCGCTTGGGTTTGTGAATCCATGGCTGTTAGTTGTCTTGCGCGAACACGATTCCGCCGGCGTGGAGCGGGCGTTGTCCAATATGGGTGATGATGGTTGCTTTGACGAATACATTCCATTCCCTAACGGCTGGTGTGAGGGTCTTGCTGCGTGGGGGCGTGGTGATGAGTCGAGAGCTCGCGCAGCCTTTGAGAGCGCGCGAAAGGAGCTCACCGAAAAAGTGCACAGTCAACCGGACTATGCGGCTGCGCTTTGCGCACTTGGTGTGGTTGATGCGCTCCTCGGGAACAAGGAGGATGCGATTCGCGAAGGCGAACGCGCAGTCGAGTTGACGCCAGTTAGCAGAAACGCCATTGAAGGGGCAACGCTCGTGCGATATCTCGCCGTGATTTATGCGTGGGCTGGTGAGAAAGATCGCGCTGTCCAGCGATTGGCTGAGACAACGTACCTGCCGGCTAGCCACATCAGCTACGGTTACTTGCGTCTGCATCCACTGTGGGATCCGCTACGAGGCGATCCGCGGTTTGAAGCGATTGTCGCTTCACTAGCGCCGAAATAACGTTCAGACTGCGGCACAGGCGCACTTACAAAGCTTCGCAAAACGCTTGGGCACAAAATAGTTTGTAGCGAGGGACGCTCGCGGACGAACTCGCAGAGCCACTCATGCTGTCTCGCATGATAATTGGTGAGCTGACGAAAACTGTGCAGCAGTGTCGCTCAAGCTAGCGTTCAAACAGCGGGCCACCGCGCACGGAAGACGAACAATCGGGTAACTGCAAACAGTGCCCACGCGTCTGCGGAGGTGTCGAGAATTTTGGAATCGCGATCGGTTAGACAAGTCATAGAAGATTCACCGCGACCGCCTTGCGTTTCGCCAACTCGCATAACAAGTCGATATCTCGCGTCCCAAGGCGTCATGATGATCGCCACCGGATTGGGATTTCACCAGTACTTCGCGATAGCGCGTGATCCGCAGTTTTCTCTCGCCAGAATAGATTTTGGTAGCGGTCCCGCTCGTGAGTGTGGTCCACGATTCTGCTTTTTACGCAAAAGAAGCTTTCCTTACGAACAACACGCCGAAATTCTTAAGGAAATTTTCGTAAGATAGGATTGGACTTGACAGTCGGCCAAACCGCTGATACGCGGGCCTATATGACAATTACTAAATCCACCGTTCGTCTAGTCGCGGCAATGCTGGTTACAGTGGCAGTTATCGGCCTCAGCACCGCCGCAACGCACACACCCGCGCAGACTCAAAGCTGGCTGACGTTGAAGAACATTCGAACGGACAGCGCCACAGCCCTATACGTTGACCATCACACAGACCGTGGCTCTTGGTTTTGTGAGATGACCCTTCCAACCGACGCCTACGCTGACAATCACGCAAACCGTGGCTCTTGGTTTTGCGAGATGGCCCTGCCAACGGGCGGCAACGCAGCGGCTGAAAACTTAAAATCAGTCGCGGCGACGCTTTAAAGCTGCCGATTAGCGTACGGAACAGGGTGCCAGTCTCGAGTTCGGGACTGGCCGTGTTGCGTACTGAAGCAGAGGGAGGTCTCGTTACCGTTTGACGCAATCACTTGTTCCGCGGCCAGGGCGTTCATGGCGTTCATGAAATGTATTCGAAGCGAATTCACGTGGCATGGTTTGGAATACATTTCTTTTTGCTAACCGCGGTCTGCCTTGCGGGGGTATTCTGGTTGATAGCGCAAGGTTCAACGATCTTGCCGTCAGCGTGGGACGAGTACGCACGTAAGGGTGAGTTGGGTGCCACTTGGTGTCTGGCAAAAGAGGCCGGACCTTCGAATCCTGTTCGGAGAAGCATCGCAACCTATCTGCATACTGCTGGCATCCAGGCCGGCTACACCTTTTTCGCTCCCAACGTCCCAAGCCAGCACCGGCTCACTTTGGAGCTGCTTTACGAGGATGGGCGTGCGGAATATGAGTCACCGCATGTCCGCGGCAAAACAGCCGCGTTGCGTTTGGAGAGTTTGTTAGATAGGTTGTCCGAGGAACGTTACGAACCGGTTCGCGAGGTGCTCGTCAAAATGCTGGCTTTCTCCGTCTGGCGCGAGCACCCGGGTGTGAAAAAGGTTCGAGCAACTTTCGGAGCGGTTAATCCCCCTGGCATGAATGAGTTTGAACAAGGCAAAACAGAAACATTCCAACCAATGTTCAGCTTCGATTTCAGCCTGCGCGATGATCAAAAGTAGTAGCGCTATCGTTGTCTATTCTCCTGATTCCCTCCTCTCCAAGCTCATTGATTCTCTTATCCGTCTAATTCGTGCAGTCCGTGGTTAAATCCCCTGGTTCGCAAATTAGCGTTGGGCTAAGTCCGTTACGAAAATTTTGGCAACGCTTCATCGGTTTCTTATTTCCACTTGAGACTGACACGTGGCTTGCCGTGCTGCGGAGTGGTTTGGGTTTGCAGGTAATTGGGTATGCGCTGTTCCTGAGAAGCGACTGGCACTATCTGTTCGCCAGCAGTGGCAAGGGTCTTGTTGGTCGCGAAGTGGGCGAAGCCATTACCGCTTTCGATAGTCCTTTGATCCCGACGTTTGGCTGGCTGGTCGCTTTGGGTCGTAATCTCAACATGAGCGAGGAAGCGGTGCTCACTGTTGCCTGGGTAGCCTTACTGTCCGCCGGTTGCCTTTTGCTGCTGGGTTTGTTCTGTCGCCCGGCAGCGATTGTCGCCTGGTTTGTCCACCTCTGCGCCGCCGAAAGCGGAGGGTTACTCGCCTACGGCGCTGATGCCTTTATGACGACGGCCCTGTTCTACCTGATGTTATCTCCGCTGCCCGACCGTTACTCTTTCGATCGTTGGGTAACAAAAGCAAAGCCGAAAAATCCGCAGCTCTTAGGGTTCTGGCGGCGCGTCCTACAGATGCATCTGTGCTTTGTTTACTTCATCGGCGGCCTGGCAAAATTTCTTGGCAACGGTTGGTGGGACGGCTCCAATCTTTGGCGCTCGCTGATCCGGCCACCTTTTACTGTGGTGCCGCCGGATGTTCTTGTTCGATTCAAATACGCTCTACCTGTGCTCGGCATTTCGATCTGTCTGCTCGAGGTCAGTTACCCAATTTTCATTTGGTTCAAAAAGACCCGACTCGTTTGGCTTGTGTGCATTTTGGCGATGCATGCTGCTATAGGATTGATGATGGGGCTATACCTCTTCGCGCTCGTTATGATTGTGATGAACCTGGCGGCATTTGGCGTTCCCAGTACGGATAGAAAAGCACGGGCGACTTCAGCAACTACCGACCAATGAAAATTCACACCAAAGCTACCGGATTCGGACCCGATGAAGTCGCGGCCCTCAAGTCTTGACACGTGAGGCCGAATCGGCGCAAGATCGGCGACTTAAAGGACCGCCTTATGAAATCGACGCTTGTGTCTCGAAATGTTTTCCTCTGCGCCGCCGCGATCTTCCTTGCGAGTTGCGGAACGGCGACGTTCACGAAAACCGGAAGCGATGCTACCATTGAGAGCCTCCGCAGTTTTCACCTCGCGTTCATCGACGAGTTTGCTGTACCTGGGAAGAAATTTAATGCTGCTGCATTCAACGCCAAGGTGAACGAAGGCAACGCAAAATTTCAGCAGGCCATCGCCGATGAGAAATTCACTGCGCGTCGTCCGGTGCTTATCGATCTTAAAGCGCAGTTCGACGCTGATGCTGCTCATTTAAAAAGCAAAGCCAGCCACGGCAAAATCACGCCGGCGCTGGCCAGCGAAATGAAAAAGGACGTTAACAAAATCTACGATCATGCCCTCGGGCGGTAAGAAAAAGCACAAAAAGCCTTCGCGGAAGAAATCCGAACTTGATTCCGCGCTTGATCAGGTCGGCGACGAATCGGCTGCGGCGGCCATTAAAGAATTTCAAGATCTGCTCGGGGAAGCAAAGGGCGACACAAGCGAGTTGGTCCGGCAAAATGCAGAGGAACTCGAACGGCGTCTCGTCCTTTTAAAAAACCGCGAGATCGACAAGGAAGATTTCGATTACTTCGTCGAAAATCAGAAACGCGATTTGCGAGCCTATGTCGACGGCCAGCCGGCGCAAGCACAGGAACACGCCGAAAAAGTGACGTTACAGGTTCTGGAAATAGCTGTGACAAAAGTCGTGCCATTGCTGATCATGATGATTTAGAGCACTCTTGCCAGGCGCAGAGCGGCGGCGGCTCGCGGTCTTTTTTCCTGCCGAGAACAGAACCCAGGCGGAATGCCCAGTCGCCC
>DATASP010000217.1:0-2243 GCA_036269155.1 Candidatus Udaeobacter sp. | reverse complement strand
TCTGGCTGAAGGTCTCGCCCTCGGCGCAGCGCTTGGTCTCGATCTCAATATGCTTCGCGCAGTTTTTTCGCAAACCGGCGCGAACTCGCGCGTACTCGAGACCGACGGCGAAGACATGCAAAACCGCGAGCACAGCTGCTTTTTCTCTGCCGCGCACGCGGCGAAAGACAGTGGCATCGCGCTCGAGCTCGGGCGCAGTCTCGGTCTCGATTTACCGCTGGCGGGCGCGACCAAGGAACAATACGACCGGATGGTCGCAGAAGGTTTGGGCGAGCTCGATAAATCCGGAATCGCCGAGCTCACCTTCAAAGATCGCCATAAGCATTCCGGAAATCGCGTGTGATCGTTCGGGCGTAATTCGCTCGGCAATTATCGGCAGCGTGGAATCGATACTGCGTCTCTCGTCAAGCCCAAGCTAAAGAGCAAAAAAGGCGCACTTCGTCTCAAAACCCTTCAGTTCGAATTCGCCAAGCGCGCGCACTGGAACGAGTTCTCTGAGTTTCGTGTGCGCCGCTTCGCTCAGCGCGCAAGGTTCGCCCAGGGAACTAGCCAGTTTCTCCAGGCGAAAGATCAGATTCAGTTCGCCTCCCATCAAGCTTTCCTCTCCCATAGAGGCAACCCCGCCGATCGCGACCGCGCCGAAATGAACAACGAAGCGAAATTCCGGCCATTTTTGTCGCTGCAATTCTTTGAGCGCGGAGATTACCGCCACGATCTCCTTCGGAGTCGTAGTGGCCTCCGGCCAATAGGCAAGAAAACCATCGCCGAGATATTTGTTAATTGTCCCATGCTGATTCTCGATGATCTCTTTGGAAGTGAAAATCCAAGCTCCGAGGAGAACATCCAGGTCCTCGCTCTGCATCTGGCGGCTGAGCGGCGTAAAACCGCGAATATCCGCAACAAGAAGCCAGCATGGAATATTCTCGATTTCCCGCAGCGTTCGTTGCACCACATCGCTTTTGTACTCCTGTGAAATGCCGAGCGGCTGCCGGAGTGTGAGAACCTGATCTCCGATTGTGATTTGATCGCCGTCGCTTAGTCGGACAGGATAATGAATGCGCCGCTTGTTCAAAAAGGTTCCGTTGCTGCTGCCGAAATCGATCAGCCAAAGTTCGCCGATATTTTGCAGGTGGATGAGCGCGTGCCGGCGCGACACTTTGGGAGATTCCAGCACGATCGTGTTAGCAGCGGTCCGTCCGAGGGAACAACTGCCACGGATCGGATGGCGTGTGCCATCGGCCGCTTCCAACCACGCACCTTCCTCTGGGGGGACGTTCACGCGGAAACACTCTACCAAGAAGTGATGATCGAGGCAACGTACCTCAAATCAGAAGACGCGTGCGGACTGGCATAAGCCCGAACAGGGGTTGTAGAAGGAGCCGTTCCCGCTATAACTTCCGGCCTACCTTAACGATGTATACTTGCTTAAAGTGAGTACGAAACCCCCAGGCAACGTGATAAGCGCAACTTCGCGTGAGTTTGTTGGCGGACAAAAAGTTTTTGGCCGTTACACGCTAATCAAGGTCCTCGGACGAGGCGGAATGGGAATTGTCTGGCTGGCGCGCGATGAGGCCCTGGAGCGCGATGTCGCGCTGAAATTTCTTCCCGATCTGATGATTCACGATCGTTCGATGTTTGATGAACTAAGGCGTGAAACCAAGCGCTGCCTCGAACTGACTCATCCACACATTGTTCGGATTCACGATTTCCTCCATGACGAACGCGCCGGTGGCATTTCGATGGAATATATCGATGGCGAAACGCTATCGAACTTACGAGCCGAAAAAGAGCAGAGGGTCTTCGAGCCCGATGAGATTATTACCTGGATAGGTCAGCTTTGCGACGCACTCGATTATGCGCATACGCGCGCGAACGTCATCCATTGTGACTTGAAGCCCGCGAACTTGATGGTGAATCAACGCGGCGACCTAAAGATCACAGACTTTGGCATAGCCCGCAGTCTGACGGATTCGGTGAGCCGGTTAACGATGGAGCAAGGTCGAAGCGGCACGCTCATTTATATGAGCCCGCAGCAGCTAAACGGTGAACGCTGCACGCATCTCGACGATATTTATTCATTAGGCGCAACGATCTACGAATTGCTGACGAGCAAGCCACCCTTCTATTCGG
Organism: Candidatus Udaeobacter sp.; assembly: GCA_036269155.1. Classification (GTDB taxonomy): domain Bacteria; phylum Verrucomicrobiota; class Verrucomicrobiia; order Chthoniobacterales; family UBA10450; genus Udaeobacter. Next base: position 113 of record DATASP010000217.1, on the reverse strand, counting down.
GGAACATCGATCGACAGATTTGCGAGCGAGTTGCTCCTTCGATGACGGTGCGGCGCAAGGAATTGGATATCGAGCCCGCGTTGGTTCCACAACTTTGGGAAGATGTGGTGGCA
>DATASP010000216.1:0-3245 GCA_036269155.1 Candidatus Udaeobacter sp. | reverse complement strand
TCCGTCCGAGCTATTCTCGTCAACAGTGACAATCTCGCCGTCGCCGACGTCCGCTATTGTGTCGGTGGATGGTATGACTTCGAGCGCCTGTCGCGTTGGATTGTCGAGTTTGAAATCTCGCGGCACGCTTAACGCATCCCAGATTGCAGGGTCTTCGCTGCCGAGTGGATAAAGAGCGAAGCCGCCGGCCTTTTGATCGCGCACCTCGCGCACCTGGTTGAGGAACGTCACCGTATCCAAAAACCAGACGGCGTGTTCCTTGTCCTCGTCCTGAAAATAAAAGTACGGGCTATAACTTGGCCCCTGCACATCCACGCTCTTGATTTCGGCATCATTAGCGCGGCTCATCGCTTCGGAAAAACTAATCAGCTCGGCTTTCTTGGCGCCGATGGTCCAATCGTATCCGTAACTGCCGATGGCGATGATCCATTGCTTCGTATCGGAGCCTTCCAGCAGAACCCGCACCCAGCCTTCAAACCATGAGCGTGACGCCAGCGGCCCTGGCGGATCGGTATCGGATGTCTCATCAAATAACATCGCCACAAAGCGATCCACATTATCAGCGAGCGCATCGAAATCGATGTAGTCCAGTTCCTGGCTGGGCTGAACGCACAGCCACAGCTCCTTGTTGTCGTCGTGCAATGCGTCGGCGAATTTGTCGATGAATTTCGTGATGTCTTTTTTGTAAGCCGGATCGATTTGCTGCCAATCGACCACAACTCCGGAAGCCTTGGCGTTGCGCAGGACCGAAAGGACACTTTGGATAAACTGATCCTGCCGTTTCGCGGGTCCGTGCGCGAGGTTTTCTATCGCTTCCGGCTGCCACGTGTCGCCGACCTGGTTCGTTAGCAGCGGCATCAAAGCGATTCCCTTATTCCCAGCCAGCTTTGACACGCGGGTGTCGGCATCAATTTGCAAATCGCCGATGCCATCGACAACAGTCATCCATTCCGGGCAAACATGCGTGATCTGCGCCGCATGTTGCTGAAGGGACGCGTAGCTGTACGGGTCGCCATTAATGTAAAACGCAAGGCGCACCTCGTTATTGGGCGGTTTCTTCCGCGGCCGTGGCGAAGGAGATGGCGCTGTTCCGGCCAGTTTTTTCGCCGCCTGCCGCGCCGCGCCAAATTTCTGCCACAGCAGGGAAGCCGGAGACAATTGGCCGGCCGGATTTTCCTTTTGCAGCGCTTTCAGTTGGCCCTTTAACTGCCGCAGCGAAAACGGCACATTCATTTGGGGTGCGACAAAAAGCGTCTGAACGAAGAGCACCGTTCCCAGAAAGAGCAGCACGCCGGTGACGAGCAGAATCAGCCGCAAACGCGGCCAGCGTTTTCCGGTCGGGTCGGAAAAAACGAAAGGCGTGACTTGGTCCGGAGGAAATTCAGGCATGCGGCGGGTATAATCGCTCAGACGTGGGAATAAGAAAATCCCATTCTCTTATTGTTAGGCAGTTTTGCTGGGGCTGTAACGTTTGAGCGGGTGACATGCACAGCAGGCGCAGTGGGTTGCGTGGCCTTTGAAAGGAGAGGGGGAGGGTGAGGCTCAATTGCCACAACCGACGCTTCAACCCCTCACCTTCATCCTCTCGCCTTGGGAAGGGGAGAGGCGAGGAGCCAACAACGCGCATGCCCATGTAATGGAATGATTGGTAGTGGCTCAGTTTGAAACTACACCGCCAGCTTCTTGAATATAACGCGGACACCAGTGTCATGAATTGTCGCAGCCCAGCCGTTTGACTTTGCAAAAGCGTGGATTCGCTCTGCGCGTTTTGGATCGGCAGCCAAGCCTACCGGCCACACTCGCGCCAAGCTGTCCTCAAAGACCGTGCAAGACACCCTTGACTCAAGTCGTTCTCGGATGTGTTTGGCGAGCGCGTCAATAACTCAATATCGGCTATTTCCGCAAGAGAGCCATCATTTCGTCAATCGACCAGACACTTTTCATTCAAACTGAGCCACTACCGAATGATTCCCTCAGTTGCAAATCAAACGTCAAACATCGAACATCGAACAGCCAAATGCATACAGAGCAGGATACATTGCCGACTGGACACGCTGGGATCGCCGCGCGTTTAAAAAAAGGTCCTACAATTCATTCGAGCGCCTGGGTTGTTCCCGGAGCAACCGTTATCGGCGACGTTACCATCGAAGAAGAATCAAGCGTTTGGTACGGCGCCGTTTTGCGCGGCGATATCAATCGAATCATTATCGGCCCGCGTTCGAATATTCAAGACAACGCGGTTGTGCACCTTGATACAGACTATCCCACGGTCGTAGGCGAACTGGTCACCATCGGCCACAACGCGATCGTGCATGCGTGCAAGATCGACAATGAAGTGCTTGTCGGGATGGGCTCCATCGTTCTTGACGATGTGGAAATCGGCGCGCGTTCCATCATTGGAGCAAACGCGCTTATTACTGGCGGCATGAAGGTTCCGCCGGGCTCGCTTGTGCTCGGATCGCCCGCGAAAATTCGCCGGCAGCTGACGCTAGATGAGCAGAAGGATATCGCCCGGTGGGCGTGGAGCTACGTCGAAACAGCGAAACAGTTCCGCGAGATTTGCTAAACGACTTGCCGCCGTAAAATCGGACAACAATACTCGCAGCATGAAAACTATTGCTGCTTTCGCATTGGCTACTCTTCTGTTCGTGATCTCACCCCAGGCGAGGTTATCGGCCGAAGAAACGCAATCGGCAGACATGCGCCTTTATCCTCCGACAACGATCGAATGGAAGGAGGGACCAGCGGCTTTGCCTGCTGGAGCGAAGGCAGCGGTGTTGGAAGGCGATCCAACAAAAGAAGGGCCGTTTGTGGTCCGCCTTCAGTTTCCTGACGGCTATCACATACCGCCTCATACCCATCCAAAAACGGAGCGTGTCACTGTGATTTCGGGCGCACTCTATCTCGCCACCGGAGAAGCACTCGATCGCAGTAGCGCCAAAAAGCTTCCTGCCGGCTCATTCGGTTACTGGCCTGCTGGAATGAAACACACTGCCTGGTCCGAAGGAGAAACCGTCATTCAACTCCATGGCATCGGTCCGTGGCAGATTAACTATGTGAATCCTGCCGACGATCCGAGGAATGCGAAGAAATCGCCGTGAAGATTCATGGTAACGCGCGATCGTAGCGCGCGGTCAATTTGTAGGGCAGGCGCTCTGCCGGCTGAGCCTGAGCTGGCAACCGGAGCGGTTGCCCTACAGTGTCTTTGAGAACTCGCGCGCGTTTTCGCGCAGTAATTCCGCTGC
>DATASP010000215.1:0-19881 GCA_036269155.1 Candidatus Udaeobacter sp. | reverse complement strand
GCATCATTACGTCAATATCTGAAGGGTGATGCGAGTATTGGATGGGCAACCATTGGATTATCCGTGCTCGCGACGCAGGCGGGCCCGATCACGTTTCTTTCCATGCCGGGTCAGGCGTATGAGAGCGGCATAGGTTTTATCCAGAATTATTTTGGGCAGCCGCTGGCGCTAATCGTTGTATGCGCAATTTTCGTTCCGATTTACCAGCGGCTAAAAGTTTACACGGCGTATCAGTACCTGGGCCAACGATTCGATCGGAAAACCCAGCTACTCGGCGCATTCCTGTTTCTTGTGCAACGCGGCCTCGCTGCTGGAATCACAATCTATGCGCCGGCCATTGTTCTTTCGGCCTTGCTCGGGTGGCGCTTGAATCTGACGATCTGGCTCGCGGGCGGACTCGTTATTATCTACACGGTCGCGGGCGGGACCAAGATCGTCAGCATCACACAACGTTACCAGATGATTGTGATCTTGGTCGGGATGGCGATTGCATTTGCCGTCGCGGTTTACCGGCTGTCGCCCGATCTGTCATTCCAAAGCACGCTGTCGGTCGCCGGTAAAATGCGCAAACTCGAGGCCGTCAGTTTCTCGGTCGATCCGCACAAGCGCTACACATTTTGGTCGGGTGTCATCGGTGGCTTTTTCCTCGCGCTATCTTATTTCGGAGCGGACCAGTCACAGGTGCAACGATATCTCGCAGGTGGCTCGCTCAAAGAGAGCCGTCTCGGCTTGCTCTTCAACGCCGCGGTCAAGGTGCCGATGCAATTTTTCATTCTTCTGCTCGGCGCGATTATTTTCATGTTTTATCAATTCGAAAAACCACCCGTTTATTTCAATCAGCCTGCCTACCAACGTGCGGCGGAGAACGGTTACGCGCCTCAGCTAGCCGCGCTACAGACACAATTTGATGATGTCTTCGCGCAAAAACGCGCTGCTATTCGTGCTGTTTCGAGTGCATCGCCAGACCAGCGCGACCTCGCGATGACAAGGCTGCGCGACGTAGAGGCGGAGGCGCGCGCGCTGCGAGATCGAACCAAGACACTTCTCGTTCAAGCGGGCGTGGATCCAAAGAGCAAGGAATCGGATTACGTGTTCATTACTTTTATTCTTCAACAGATGCCGCATGGGATTGTCGGATTACTCATCGCAGTGATCTTGTGCGCCACGATGTCAGCGACGGCAGCAGCTCTGAACGCTCTCGGTACGACCACCGCGGTTGATTTTTATCGGCCATTGATTCGCCCGAACGCGAGCGATCATCACTATGTCGTCGCCGCGAAAGCGCTGACGGCTGCGTGGGGTTTTGTCGCGATCGCAGTCGCCTCGTTCGCCAGCCTGGTCGAAAATCTGATCGAAGCGGGTAACATTCTGGGCTCCGTGTTCTATGGCAGTATCCTCGGCTTATTCCTCGCAGCTTTCTTCATTCGCGGAGTTGCAGGGTCGGCGGTGTTTTTCGCCGCGATCATTGCCCAGGCACTGGTCTTCATCCTGTTTGCGATGACGAACATTGGTTACCTCTGGTACAATTTTATTGGATGCGCCGCCGTACTCATCCTGGCGCCGGTGCTGCAACAAACTATCTTTCGCAACACTGAAGCTCCCGCTGGGGTATGAAGGTTTTTCGGAGCGATGGATCACCCGATTATTTGTTTCGGCCAGCAACCGTGCGGATTTTTTCCCAAGCGGTTTTTGGCCGCTAAGATTCTGACGGCCCGGCGTCTCCAAAAAGAAATTGGCGGAGAAATCATCTTTTTCTTTCACGATAGTGATCATGACCCGCGCGAGACGATTACCATTCTGCGAGACCAACACAGCAGTCATGAAGTGGCGCTAAACTTTCAGTTCGAGAATCGGATTCAAAAGCAGTTTTCGCCCCTCTACGCCAAACGTGTCCTTCCGGAGTGGCAGGAGAAAACCGCGCGCCAACTTCCGAGTTATGTTCGGCATTCCCTTGTCGCACATTTCAATGAGACGAAATGTTCAAATGTGGCAGACTTTTGTCTCGAGATGTACACCCGGATGGGGCTGCTGGAAGGTGTGCGGGTGGAGCGATCCAGTGCACCGGTGTTCCGAGTGCGTGCTGCGGCGGTATCAGACTACTTCGTCGATGTTCCTTATGAAGGCGAGATCGTTCGCGCACGTTATCGCGACGGGAAATTGTTGTTACACAAAGGAGGCGATCGGTTCCTGGAGGTTCCGAGAGGAGACTTCGGTCCTAAGCAAATCAGCCCGACCCGCGATACTCGTTTCCGTTGGATGCAGTCAGTGATTCGATGCACGCATTACATCGCCGGCGCCAGTGAACAACACTACATCAACAAGGCTGATGAGCCTACGGTGAAATTCATGGAGCGCATCGAAATTTCCGATTCCGGCAAAGCTTATACGGACACATAATGGAATCGGCGCCGCTCAAAATTGGGATTGCATGTTTTCCGTTGATCGGCGGGAGTGGAATTCTGGCAACCGCCCTTGGGTCAGAACTGGCTCGGCGCGGTCATGAAGTTTACTTTTTTAGTTACGCTCAACCCGTTCGGCTCGACCTGCCGCAGGAGGGCCTTCATTTCCATCGAGTCGAATTTGCGGACAACGCTTTGTTTCCGTGCCCCGACTACACCCTGCCGCTCGCAGTGAAAATGGCGGAAGTGGCGCGTTCCCAGCAACTCGATCTTTTTCATGTTCATTACGCGGTGCCGCACGCACTGGCCGCGTGTTTGGCCTCGCAAATGGTGGGACGGTCAGCTCCGCGCATCGTCACGACTTTGCATGGAAGTGATACCACTCTGCTGGGGCAAGATCCCGATTACCGGACCGCCATCGAGCACGCGTTCGTGCATTCCGATGCGCTGACGGCGGTTTCGGAGAGTCTTCGGAATCAAACGCAAGAAATCTTTCGTTTGAAACGACCGATTGAAGTAATTCCGAATTTTTTCACCCCAAATAAGCCGAAGAGAAACCGTGAGGAAGTTCGACGCGATCTCGGCGTAACCGACGAATTTCTTGTGCTGCACATGTCAAATTTGCGACCGGTCAAACGGGTAGACCTTCTATTGCGCACGATTGCCATGGCGAAAAACCGATCACGCCTTCGATTTTTAATTTTAGCAGGCGCCCCTTTCGATTCATACGAACCGCTGCTCGATGAATTGGGAATTCGTGACCGCGTCATTGTTCAGCAAAACACGGCTGTGGTGGACGAGTATTTGGAGGCTGCGGATGCGGGACTTTACACATCCGAATACGAAAGCTTTGGTCTGAGCATTCTTGAGACGCTATTTTATGGTAAACCGGTGGTCGCCTTCGACGTCGGTGGCATTCCCGAAGTCGTAGGAGACTCTTGTCCACTATATCCTTTCGGTGATCTAAGCGCTGCTGCTGCTGCGTTAGATGAGTTGGCCGAATCTCCGGACTTAGTGCGAGAACTAGGCAAACGGAGTCGCAATCGCGCGCTCGAAAGGTTCTCAGCGGATCGCATTGTCCCCCGGTACGAAGCGCTGTACCGTCGCATAGTTGCCGGCCCGTAGGCGCAACTTTATTGAGAGTCTCGATTCTCTTAAGCCGGCAACTGCGTGGCGATTCAGTTTGATGTCTGTTCGATGTGGCGATGAACAGCAGCGACAGACTCGTTGGATTCCGTTCGCGTGGAACTTTCGAGTAGTTCCGCAAGGCGTGACTCGTAAGAATCACACTTGGGACATCCGCCATTTGGCTCAACCCATTCGGGATGTTGAACGCGCAGGTCGTGGCGAATCTGTTGCTGCAGCTCAGCGATTGAGTTCGATATTCTCATAACCGCTCCCTTGTTCTTGTTCGAGAAATGCACTCAACTTTTCAATCTGGGATGATCTTGGTTTCGCTTATCTCAGTGTCGTCGCCATGGCATTAGCGAATAAAAAAACCGGCCAGATGGCGATGACCACAATTATTGCGAAGGCGACAAGCTCAGACAGGTAATTGGGTTGTGTCCTATAAGCGTACCGATCACTCAGGAAACGAGAAGCGCGAACGCGCATCGAGTTTGTAGTTTTCATGTCGCTAATATTCGACAACCGTTTGGATGCCGGCGTTACACCGCAAAAGTAACGCGACTGTCACCAAAGCGGCTCATTCCTGGCGGTCGCGCGGGCGGGCAATTTCAGTTTGTTCGCTGGCCTTGAAAGCCGAGCACTCGTGCATCAGATGACTATCGAGCGATCAGTCCAGTTTCTTTCGTTTTAATTCTTCAGCGACCTTCACGTTTTTTTTGCCGCCGTTGATGACGAACGTATTGTTTTCTCCCAGAGTTGACCATGGCCCGCGCGGCACTTCGCTAAACTCAACAAATCGCCAATCGGTCACGTCCGTTTGTCTTAGGCCGAGATAGTCTCGGACAGCAGGGGAAACATCGAGACCTGCGCCACCATTCAGACTCGGTTTTGGACGTTCGTTGCCGAATACGTATTGCCAATGGTCCGTTTGGAATGGCCCTGCGTCTTCCCATTGCGCATAAACAATTCGATTTCCTTTGCGGATCGCGACCCATCGATCTTTACAGGTGGAAACGGCCGGGCCCTGGTACGCCTCGTTAAACCACGGAACAACGCGAGGCGCTTCGGGGTGGTGGCCTGTACGAGCTTTGTCGTTGTAAGGGAGTGCGCAGTAAAACGGATTCTGCCGCGGTGTAAATTTCACCGGGATATAATTACTCCGACACGCAGGATTAGGGTCATCAAACCCGCCGTAGCTTTTTGTCCATCGTTTGTCCCAGGCACTTGTGCGATTCGGCGTGAGATTATGTCCTCCTGGTTGTTCGCCGATCCAGAAAATCGTTGTCACAATGTTTGTTTTCCACGGGTATTGCGCGGACTTTCTGGTGAGCGGCTTGTTTTTGATCGGTTCACCTTGAACGGCGAAGCAGGGACCGAACGCGATTAAGAGCGCGAAACAAAAAAAGCCAAGTGAGCAGCGTTTCTCCATTATTTTCAAATCGGTACCCGTCCAAAGATTCCCTGGAGCCGCGAAGACATACGTCGCGTTCAACGGGTAGAGTATCACTTTAGAAGGTGGATTGAAAAACAATATTTTTTAGAATGCACCGAGCACCGGAGGCAGTCTGCACACCACCGCTCCTACTGCCCCGAGGACATCCGGACGTCGAAGTAGATTCGATGCATTTGTACTTTCGATAGGAGTGACAATCGAAACCGGAAAACGTCCGTCGTTGCTCCTATTGAGTTACTTGGAGGGAAAATAAATGAATGACAAGTTTCGGTTAATTTGGAGTGGTCGGATTCCGCCGAGCTTCAAGAATTTAATTGATCGCAAGATTCGCGAACGACGTCGCGGCGAGCGGCGGCTTGCCGAGCAGTGCACCACGAAGCATCAGCTCCTGGCGAGAAACTCATGCGTCGCCGACGCACGAAGTTATCGCATCGCTAGACAATTCCCCTTCAAAACTTTCGCAGTTATCATGTCAGACTGACCGAGCCCTCGCTGTAACGATGTGCGCTCAATCTGTCCGTCTCTTATTCCGTGCGTAATGCAGTAATTGGGTTCACCTGCATGGCGCGACGCGCCGGAAGGAAACAGGCGAGCAGCGTAGCCAGAGCTAGCAGCAAACTCGAAGTGATCAGCGCGAATGGATCGCTCGGACTTACTTGATACAAAATTTGTGAAAGCACGCGCCCTGCGCCTAACGAAAGCAAAAGTCCTAGACTGACGGCAAGCCCCGTCTGGATCGCGCCCTGGCGCATAATGAGCGCGAAAACATCCTTACGATGTGCGCCGAGCGCCATGCGAATGCCGATCTCATGGGTGCGACACGCAACTGCGTACGCTTTCACGCCGTAGACGCCTACCACAGCAAGAAGAAGCGCGATTGCGCCGAAGACGCCGAACAGGATTGCACCCAATTTAACGATCCAAAGGCCGACACTCTTTTCCATCACATCAACCCATGGTGCAACGCTCAGCAGCGGCAGGTCCGGATCGATTTCGCGCAAAGTGGAGCGCACGCTCGGGGTCATTCCGGCTACCGCTTGTCGATCCATGGTGTTGAATCGGACGTGTAGGAACACATCGCCGCTGTAGCCTTGCGCGAATGGAACAAACAATCGCGTAAGTGGCGTATCGTTTTGAACATCATGGCGATGTGTCCCGACAACACCGATGACTTCCATGTCGTTAGGCGATCCATCCTTCGGTGGAATCGTGTACCGAACATGCTGGCCGACCGCATCCTCATTTGGAAAAAGCTTCTTCGCCATCTCTTCGTCGATGATGGCGACGCGCCGTCCGTCTTTATTCTCGCATTCGGCCTGCGTGAAGTCGCGGCCACGCAACAACTTCACGCCGATCGCGTCGAAATATCCCGGCGTGCTCGCGGTATAGAGCGCAGTTGCACCGGGATCGGGAGCTTTCGGATCGTTAGACAATGTCGTCCGCGTTGACATGATCCGGCGCGTGCTGGTGAAATTGTAATAAGGCAACATTGTTGCGACGCCGACCGCAGTAACGCCGGGCAGTTCGCGTGTGCGTTGAACAATGTTAAAGATCTCACGTCGCGCCTCTGCCGGGTTTTTCTTCACCAAAGTGAAGTCTATTTCGGTGATTAGATCCCCGGCGGCGACGAAACCAGGATTCAAGCCAGCAGCTTTCAGCGCGCCGCGGAAAAATAATCCAGCGGCGAATAGCAACATGAGCGAGAGCGCGATTTGTGCCATCACCGAGATATGACGAGGAGCAAACAAACGATTGAAACGTCCGATTCGAGCAGGTTCGCCGACTTGTTGTTTCAAATCGCTAACCAGATCGGCACGCGTCGCTTTGAGCGCAGGGCCGAGGCTAAATAGCAGTGTAGCAAGGAGACAAAACAAAAACGTCACTGTGAGCACCTCAGCGTCCGGCGAAAGATCGAGAATGAACGAGAAGTTCACGTTACTGAGCAAACCCGCGAGCGAATGGAGTAGGAGGTTGTTGCACCAGACGCTGAGAATGAGTCCGACTAGTCCGCCACAGATCGCGAGAAAGAGACCTTCGCAAAGCAATTGCCTGATTATTCGCCAACGCGACGCGCCGAGCGCGATGCGCAAGGCGATCTCTTTCGAACGCGCCGTGCCGCGAGCGAGCAACATGTTCGCCAGATTTAGGCATGCGATGAGCAGGACCGCGCCAGCCATAGCCATAAGCAACGTGCCGATCAACGTAACGGGGCCGTCATTCTCCGGTGACGTGCTTAGGCTAAAGCGCGATGGCTTCTGAATCTGCACTTCACGCGCAAATTCGGAATCGGTTGCTTGCATGGCATTGAACCGTTGCGACACGACCGGCAGCCGCGACTTCGCGGTCTCGATAGTTAGGCCGGGCTGCATTCGGCCGACGAGATTCAGTGCATAATTTTGTGGATTCGCCAGATCGTGCATTGTCTCGGAATCGCCAAAGGCGGAGCCGAGCTGCGAACGAATGCCGAGCGGTACCCAAATATCGGGCGCGATCAATGCGCTAGCGCCGCTGAATCCATCCGGCGTGATACCGATAACGGTGTAAGGCTGGCCGTTGATTTGGAGCGCGCTGCCGATAAAATCGTTGCGACCGCCCTGGCGCTTCCAAAATCCGTAGCTCGCCACTACGACCGCAATGTTTGCGTTGGGTTTGCATTCTTCGGCGTTATAGAACCGTCCGCGAAATGGCTGGACACCCATCAGAGAGAAGTAGTTTTCCGACGTGAGGAACGCAAAACTGCGCCGCATCTCATGATCGCGTCCAATACCGGCCACCGCGAACTCGACGGCGGCAAGATCGACGAACAGGTTATCGCTGTTCTCACGTAGCTCGCGATATTCCTTGTAGGAGAACTGCCGATAATCGTGGTTGGCATTTTGGCGGCAGTTGAAAACGTTCACGACCTCCCGCGGTCGCAGCGGGACCATCGGACGGAGAACCACGCTGTTAATTAGCGCAAAAATCGCTGAGTTAACTCCAATCGCCAATGCGAGCGTTAATATGGCTACTGCCGTGAAACCCGGCGCCTTGCGAAGCTGCCGCAGCGCAAACTTGAAATCTTGAATCATAAAAACCTCGGTTTTCATTGAGACGCGCCAGCGGTGATTTTGGATTCAAAAAATGCACGCGAAGTCCAAATCCTTTTGCGCGCGCATGGGCGAATTGCAGACGTTACGGACTCTTATCTTTTCTTCTTCTAGCAGGAGCTCGGCCACGAAATGACTGGTATAAACAAAGGCCAGCCCGAAAAGTAGAACAGCACGGTTTAAGCTTTATCGCTCTTTCAGCGCGGGCGAAGGGTTTTCCGCTCCTGATTGAGCCGCCTGCGCCCATACCTCGCTCCGGCGCTTTAGTATGTCTGGAACCTTGGGCTTTTATCTGGACGATCGTGGCCGTTTCGCGAAAAACTACACTGTCGGCGGCGCGCAGACGATCGCCAGTAGCACAGCCAGCGTAGTGTGGTAGTCGTCGCGGAAGGTGACCCACTCGCGATCTGGATTCGCCGCGCTTTCACTTGCCTGCTCCGCGTCCAGCGGACCGTTAAACGAGCCGTCGTCCTTCTGCGCCGCTATGAGCATTTTCCATGCTGCCACGACGACTGGCGTGTCAACGCGTACGGCAGCGAGTGCAATCAGCAGCTCCGCGCCGAGATCCCAGTCGCCAACGCGAATCGAATAACCGGTGAGGCGGGGAAGTGCTGATGCGAAGTAACCGCGATCGGCCGTGGTGAAAAAGGGCGGGTCGCGGCGGCCAAAATCGGTGGTGAAGAAAATCGAGTGGGTAATCGTATAGAGGTCAGCCTTCGTGAGCGCGTAGGTTAACGGATGCTGCCCAAGCATGGAACGCCTATAGATCTTGCCCATGTCGCGGTGGACAAAGTCAGCCTCGGCCAGGCTGTACGCGAAGTCGAGCTCCGTCGAAGGTGTCCGTTCCACTGCATTGAGGTAGCCGCTTTTGAGGATTGTGGTGAGGCGCCGGCGATAAGCGTGGTCTTCGAAGCCGCACGAGCGCAATGATGCGTAAAAGCCAATGCACGGCACTTGGTCCGGATTGCTCAGCATGTAGTCCTGTAGCGTCTCGACGCGAAAAATGTCCTCCCACACGCGTTCTGCTAGCTGCCGGTATAGGGCCGATGAGCGCGCGTGTTTCCTGGCCACCGCGCAGATCATGGCCAGTTCCGCCGCCGCCTTAGTGACGTAGGCGATTCGCTTGGCGCTCGCATGCGAGGTCGGCCTGAATTGCTCGAAGCGCCGCGACACCCACTCAAGTGCCGCCGACTCAATGCGGCCAGCGCTAGTCATGCGCCTCCGTTAGAGTCCAGACAGAAGCCACGGTCATCGGGAGATAGGCATCCCGCAGCAGGTCGAACTCAGCGTTCTTGCGGGAGCACTGTAGCAGTGACAACTCCTGTGCGGAGAAGCGTCCATCTTCGCGCTGATGGCGGAGAATGAAAGCAATCGCGTCGTGGAATTCATCGATGTCCGGACAGCCGAGGAAGGACAGTGCACGCACGAGCGGACAGAGCAGGTCGAGATCGTCATCACGCATAGAGCAGAACAGCCAGAACGTAAGTGTATCGACGAGAGCGGGGGGCCACGTGCGCCGCCGCGTTCCGAAGTCGGTCACCAGAGTGATGCTCGTCGCAATCTGCCTCACGAGATCCGGCGGCGCGACGTATGGCAGCGTATCGTCGTCCAGCGCTCGGAGCCACGTTAGCGGAGGCGGGGGAGTACCGGAGCCAAGCAGCGAGTCGAGGCGCGCGCGCGCGCGGCTGCGGCGCGACAGCTTTCGCACCGCGGCACGGAGCACGAACGCGGACGCCACGGCATCGTCCGGCGTGATCATCTGCGTGAGACGATCCAGCGTTTCCTCATCATTCGGCGTCGTGCACGCGACGCCAAGCATTAGTAGCGCACGCGTGGCCCGGTCATTTTGAGGCACGCGTGCGTTCAACCAGCGCGCCGCATGGTTAAGGGCGACGCCGATGCGCTTCGATGCCGCGTTTGCGGCCGATGCCATGCCCAATCAGAAGTCGATCTTAATGAAGATATACCTGTTCCAGACGAGTACGTAGTGTCGCGGCAAAGCTCTCGCGCTGCGCATCGAGTTTGTGAAACTCGACAGCGCCTCGCGCACCTGCGGCTTGATTTTCGTCCCGTCGTCGAACTGCCCTGCCTTAAGTTCAGCTTCGGTGTGGCTGATTACGTCCTCGATCGCCACTCCGACGAACTGGACATCCTTCTTGTTTCGTTTTGCCATATTATCCTCCGTGTTACCCCAAGTATTTGAAATTATCTCACAACCTGTCAAGGTAAATTCGTCGTCAGCGTAGATCGCCGATTCGAGTTCCACAAACGCGGTCAATGTTGCGGCAGCACAAACATCTTTGTGGGACCGGCGGACATCCTGTTCGCCATTGGACGGACTCTCCGCGGCGAGTTTGCCGGCTATTCGCCAGGCGAGACGCCACGTTGCCCCACACGTTCGCCACGGCGAATCCGTCCCGTGGCGCACAAGACGCCTGTGCTACGATGCGGCTAAAACGATGAGGATCGCATTTCTTGGAATCTGGCGCGCATTCGCCGTCACATTTTTCTCGCTGTGCGCACTCGTTGAGAATGCGGTCACGATTCCGTTCTTTGCGCCGGCACAACGTCTTCGCGCGCGCGCCAGGTGGTTACATCGCTGGAGCCGGTTTGCGAGTCGCGTGATTGGGATTCGCATAACGACCCGCGGTGCAATGCCGTCGTCCGGTCTCTTAGTGAGTAATCATCTTAGCTATCTCGACGTCATTGTGCTCAGTTCGATTCGGCCATGCGTCTTTGTTGCCAAGCACGATGTTGCGGGGTGGCCGTTTTTTGGGTGGCTCGCGCGCGCGTCCGGAACAATTTTTGTCGATCGCGAGCAGAGACTATCCAGTCCAGCTGTGGTCGATCTTGTTCGCGCAACGCTCGCCAGCGGCTCAGTCGTCGTGCTGTTTCCAGAAGGAACGAGTTCCGATGGATCAACAGTCCTGCCATTCAAGTCAGCCTTGCTCGAATCAGCCGTGCAACTTCGCTGTCCTGTTGCTTCAGCGTCGATTCAATATGCGCTCGATGATGGCTCAGTTGCCGATGAGGTCTGCTACTGGCGAGACACGGCCATAGTGCTGCATCTTCTCAATCTTTTCTTCAAACGCGAGATTCGATCGAAGTACTCGTTTTCGCCGGCAAAAGTTAGGGCCGGCAATCGCAAAGAGATCGCATGCGAACTGCGTGAGGAAATTATGCGGATGCGATCATAAGGGTGGCGGAAGAGGTAACGCTGGGTGTGCCCGGTTAATCCAATTTCTTCCGCTCTCAATCATCCGGGACTCCAAAGGCGGGTACGAAAATAGTCTCGCCAGCTTTTTGGAAGTGAGGGTAGTTCGCTGGCGCGACGCAAGAGCTCCTGATTCGTAGCATCTCCCCGATAAAGATTCACGACGTCGGCGACCGGAATGTTGTGCTCATCTTTTTCAAGCAACTCGATTGAATCGCCAGTTGCGACTTCTCCTTCTTTGAGAACGGCAAAGTAGAACCCGGTGCGACCGCTCTGCAGGAACCGCTTCACTATGTCCGAACGGTTGAACCGAATGCCCAGTTTAAAGCACGGCATCCGGGGTTGAGTCACTACGAATTCTGCAGACCCGATCCGAAGACGATCACCGATATGAAACGTTTCTTCAAGCAAACCTGTCGTCGTGAAATTCTCGCCGAAAACTCCGCAGGGAAGGTCCATGCCCGGAAGTTCCTGGCACCAGAACGGGTAGTGCTCCGACGGATAGGCATAAACGGCCTTATCGATTCCTCCGTGCACAGACAAATCAGACTGCTGGTCCCCCTCTAAGTTAAGCTTGGCAACTCGAACCTGACCTGGCACCGGCGCCTTGAATATGGATGTGCGAACAATCTTCCCCTTCCATTCAACTTCGCGCGGAAGTCCTACATTGACGGACAAGAGTTTCATGGCGCTACAACTCGCGATACCGGTGAAAATGCGCTGATGCAAGCCTAAGGACGCAAGCAGCCACGCGACTCACGCCGGTCTACCCTCCCGTCAATGTCGACTAAGTTTCTTTAACCGTATTCGGTTCGGCTAGATCCGCTGGAAGTGGTGGTCTGGCATTAGCGAACAAGGCGGTGCCAACATGCTGGGATCGGGTGGAGATTTCGACACTTCCGATTTCCAATGTATTGTTAGTTTTGAAAGGGATTTTGTATTTTGTCGACTACGCCAGAGTACGTTGTAGTGAAGGGGAAGGCCGGGCAGCCGGTGGATCTCCCCATTGCTGGCGGGCCTCCAACCGGCTACCAGTGGCGACTGGAACTGCCCGAGGGGGTCGAGCAAGTAGATGAGGGACCGCAGCGCCAGGTAGACTCGGCAACTAGGTTGGGCGATGCTTCCGGAGGATTTTTGCGTGTCAAAGCGCAAGCCGGACAATACCTGATTACAGCTCGGCTTGCACGGCCCTGGCAGGCCGATCAGCCGATCCGCATCGTGCAGATTCGATTTGAAGTCGATTGACATAGCTTCCAAGCTCCATCTTCGTGAGTCGAAGCTGAGCTGTTAAGCCACGTGCCTTCAAAACGACTCGCGTGCCGAGAGGTAGCCGCAAGCCTGTGGAGACCGACTCGAGTCCACAGGTGTGATAATCTGCAAGCGTAGACTTCGAATTGTTGTAACAGGACGTTGTAAGCGCCGAGCCTCGCCTTTGCGTCTATTCTTAAGGGATGTGGGCGTGAGACAGGCTCCCTTTATATCCTATTGAAGATTAATCCTGTCCGACGCAAGATTATTTGGTATTCTAACAAACAGACTTGGATCTGGGCGGGTAGGGTTGAACTAACAAGTGCAGACGTGAGAGTCGACCTTGATCCTTAAAGGAGGGAAAGGACCTGCGGAGTGAGGTAGGTCTACGCGCAAACGGAATGAAACGGCTCTTAAAGACGCGCGCACTCGCTGCTAACCCTGAGTCGTGAGCGAAACGACCGACTCCCAAGATGTAAGGCGATCTCCTACAGAAAAATTAGGCGCAGCCCGACTTGACACATTAGCACGAGTTTTCGCAACAATTACTCCTAAACCAAAATTGTACAATGACGCTACTAAACACTATTCAGCTTCAAGAGGCTATCGCTGCGAAACGATTTACATGGCTTGTCCGCACGCCGCCTCCGACGGAAAAGCACGGGCTCGGTAGATTCCCGCCAGACCCAGCTAGGGTACAAGCGGCCCTCGATGTCGGCATAGAGATGCTTAATTCAAGGATACGGTTAACTCCCCTAGGAAGTGCAGGAAGCGCGACCGCAAGAGCTCTGCAGCCCGCGGACGCGGCGACCACGGTTACAGCTGCTGCGGCCGCCGCCAGCATTCCAACAAACTTTGACTGGAGAACCCGCGGAATTATCGGACCGGCCGAAGATCAAGCTTGGTGCGGATCCTGCGTCTCCTTCTGCACTACAGGACTCGTGGCTGCCATGGCCTGGCTGGAATTGGGCATCCGCGATCTGGTCCTCTCTGCGGCCGACCAGCATTTCTGTTCCTCGCACGGAGCCAATTGCGGTGGCTGGAATGAACCGGATGCTCTTGGACAGATCAAATCGCGAGGTGTAGTGCCGGAGGAAGCGTTCCGATACATGACGGCGTTCGACAACCCACCAAAGGGAGATCCCAACGATGTACCAGATCACTTGTGGCTGGCGTACTGCCGCCCGGAGATCAATCGCCAGGAGCGGCGCTACCGTATAGCGGACTTCAGCGGGTGGTCTTCCAGTATGAGCGGAATCCCGTTCGACGGGCGCAAGTACTATCTTGCGAATTACGGTCCGATGGCAATGGGTTTCACAGTCTATGAAGATTTCGACAGCTATGGAGGGGGTGCCTTTAAGCACGTCATGGGAAATGCCCGCGGCGGACACTGCGTGCTGGTCATCGGATACTCGGACACCCATCAGGCGTGGATATGCAGAAATTCCTGGGGCACCGGTTTCGGAGGCCCTGCGCATGCCGACGGTACCGGTAACGGTTTCTTTATGATCGCCTATGGTGACAGCAATATCGACGACACTTTCTATGGTTGCCATGGGGTCATTATACCGCCTGGATCTCGGCTGGCGCAGCGCGTGGGCGACGTGGATGGTGATGGCATCACTGAGGCCATTGTCACGAGCCCGTGGGGCATCGGAATTCTCAAGCAGGCCGGCGCAACAATGTCTGCGCCGATGATGGCTCCGAATGGGACACGTTTTGGAGGGTGGTTACTCAATACCGGCGACAACGAGATTGGGCCGCTCGGGGACATGGATGGTGACGGCCATGCCGAAATACTGGTGACCAGCCCCTGGGGTGTCGGCATTCTCAAACTAGCCGGCAGCACTCTCGCCGCCCCGATGATGGCCGCCAACGGAACCCATTTCGGCAGCTGGACGCTGGACACATCCGCCGACAAATTCGGTCCCCTCGGGGATTTGGATGGAGATGGCCGCGCGGAGATCTTCGTCTCAAGTTCGTCAGGCATTGCCATCCTGAAGCTCTCTGGCGCCACCCTGACTGTGGTCATGACTGCCGCAAACGGGGCACGGTTTGGCGGGTGGCTCTTGAACACCGCGGACAACGTCTTCGGTCCGGCAGCCGATTTCGATGGCGACGGACATACCGAAATCTTCGTCACCAGCCCCTGGGGTATTGGAATTCTCAAACTGGCCGGCGCGGCTCTGACGGCACCGATGATGCAACCCAATGGCACCCGCTTCGGCGGATGGCTGCTAAATACCGCGGATAACAACTTCGGAGAGGCCGGGGATTACGACGGCGATCACCACGCGGAGATCCTGGTGACGAGCCCGTGGGGTATCGGCGTTCTCAAGATGTCTGGCTCGACAATGACGGCGCCAATGATGAAACCGAACGGTACGCGCTTCGGCGGATGGTTGGTCGAGACAGCCAACAATCAGTTCGGCCCAGCAGCGGACTATGATGGGGATGGCTCCGTCGAATTGCTGGTTACGAGCGCTTGGGGCTTGGGAATTCTCAAACAATCCGGTGGAACCATGACAGCGCCCATGATGGCTCCGAACGGCACAAGGTTCGGCGGATGGCTACTGAATACGGCCGACAATCAGATCGGAATCGCCGGCCGGTATCAGGCGGGCATGCAGGCGGGAATCTTGGTAACGAGCCCCTGGGGCATCGGCATTCTCAGACTCTCCGGCGGGACACTCACTGCTCCGATGCTGCAGCCCAACGGCACGCGCTTCGGCGGATGGTTGCTTAATACAGCAGATAACGAGTTTTAGGCGCCCAGGCAGAAGTTGCGAAATCTTGCGAACAAACGGTTCTCAGCAGCCTTTGGACGTAGCCTATTATTCGAACTCCTGTGCTGGAGATTGACAATCGGCGGCAGCCTATTCCGAGCCTTGCGCCCGGTGGCCTACATGATCAAGGACGAGCTGCAACAGACTTGACGCAACATTAGCTTTTCGAATAAAGGCGTTAATAGAATGACAGAGTCTCTTTCATTGGCTAGATGCAAGCCATTGTCTGACCCTGTGCGAGTGTTTGCAAACGTGCTTCCCGTTTGGTCTATAATCAATTCTCTACTCATTACTCTAGGGATTACTCTGCTTGTAGCCGGGCACGAGCGTAGCGGAGGAGAAGATGTGGGAACAATCGTTTCTCTTTTCACGTCGGGGGCGGCTGCACTTTCGGTGCCGCTCGGCTTTTGGTTTTTTTTCGAACCGTTAATCGCAAAGCGGTAATTTATTTGCGCGCGTTTCGAAGCGATCAACCAGCGCGCCGACTGCGTAGCTTGCTGAAGGCGGCGCTAGGAAGTGAATTTCGCCTTTGTGGCATTCGTCCTCCTCGGGAGCGCTCTCATCTATTGACGCGCCTTCTCGCCCAAAACTTGGTTGTTTTTCGTTACTTCGGATCAGAGAGCTTCGAGCTTGAGGCCGATGACAGAGACTGGATGGGTCGGAGTGCGTTTGTGTTCATCGACTTGCGAGATTTAACCGAGCATGTTGAGGATGAAATAACACTGTCTTATCTGGCGATGGATGTGCAGCGATGTGTGTTTCTGGTTGATTCAAAGCGGACAAAAGAAGAATGGTTGCGGCTGTTGAATGCCGTTCTTGGAGGCGATGTAACCAAAGAAACCGATCTTATTCTTTTGAAATATCCAGGCGATGAAGAGGTTGATGCAAAAATCTTTATTACCGAAGCCCGCAACATTATTGACCGATTGCCGAGTCACCCTGTCGTTATTTCGGACAAGGCGATCGCGTTCGCTAAGGAGCGCGTGGGAGAACAGAACTGGGTAACCTCGTTTTGGCATACGGATGGCCCTGGCGAACTGTTTTACTACACATTGGGGGTCGTGGGCCTGGGTATCGTCGTAAATTATTTTATCGAACAATTAGGTCCGTTTGTCATTTTGCCTGTTACTATTGGATTGGTGGCTTGGGTTATGTTCTTTATTGCCTGGGGACGAGCGTGGAAACAAGGGAGGATTGACAAACGCTTCCGCCGGTCGGGAACACGTAGTCCGCGTTGGCGCCTGGGTTTCTCTCTGTTACTCGTTTTGTTCTCTCCAGCCTATCTGGTCATCGGTGCTACCTACAAATTGAATCAGACCATCGACGTCGCTCGGCATCTTACGGTACAGGCGGACATCCAAGCGATTAAGACACAGCTGCAACTGTACGAGAGTATGAACGGTTTTTACCCAACGACTGAGCAGGGATTGCAAGCGCTGGTAACCCAGCCGCAAAATGATCCGCGGCCCACGCACTGGTATCAGGGGTTCAAGGCACTTCCAAAAGATCCCTGGGGCAGCGATTATATTCTATGGCAATCCTGGTGTGAAAAATCCCGGCGGCTACGATCTGTATTCCGCAGGACCCGACCGCCAGGCTGATACCGCAGACGACGACTGGGGCGGGGGCGAACAATGAGGTGCCCGGCGATTTGAACGCGCCGGAATCAACAGCACCAGGTCGCCTGAGAGACGGCGTCCGAAGCCAGCACCGGTTAAGAAGAAGGTCGCCCGAGAGAGGAAGGAGGTCGCCATAGGCGCATTCTGGCAGCCACGGCGGACGCCTTCAAGAGAATTACTGACCTCTGAGAAACTTCGTTGCCCGAATCACCAAGCCCGCTACCGGTACGCCTGCTTCCATACGCAATTCGGTTTGGGCGATCTCAGGCTTCAACCCTGATGAGGCGAGCAACTGTTCTACGTTAGCGCGGGTGTGACTGTAACGGCCGTGCAAACCCAGACGATAGTCGAAATCGGCGCTGTCTCCGATCGCGTGCTCGAGCGTGAATACGAAGAGCCCGTTCGGCCGCAGTGCTGCTGCGGCGGCTACTACGACATCTTTCAGGTCGCCGAAATACACGAGAGCGTCCCCCGACACAATCAGATCGAATGCTCCCAGGTTATCGCGCAGGTACTCGGTTAACTCGGTTTTCAACAGTTCATCGTAGACGTTCTTCTCTTTCGCGTGGGCCAACATTCCTGCGGAGAGGTCAACGCCCACCAATCGGCGCGCATAAGGAGCAATCAGCGGACCGCAAAGCCCCGTTCCACAGCCGGCGTCTAGTACGTCAAGGCGCTTTAATGCCTCGAGATGCGAATCCTCCAGCATTGCCGCCACGAGCGCCGGAACGCGGTACGACAACCTCTCAAGCTTCGATTCAAAGCTTGAGGCGAAACTGTCGAAGGTCCTTTCGACAAATCCGTTCGATGCGCGCGCCGGCACACCTCGACCAGTGCAGGCCGCCAGCATGTGCAGCGCAATTGGGTCTCCCGGCTCTTCTTCGAGCCATTGTTCGAAGATGTGCACGGCCTCGCCGATCTCCCCCAGCGTGCAATGCGCAAGGGCAAGCAGCTTTCGCGCTTCCCGGTGCTTTGGCTGCAGGGTGATTACCTTGCAGTAGCACGCTGCCGCTTCTTCAGTTCGCTTCAACCCATTCAGCAGGATGCCAAGGTTCGTGTACGCGTCGATGTGCTCTGGATTCAGTCGAATGGCTGTGCGATACGCTGCTTCCGCTTCAGGCGGTTTCCCGATTGCCCTTAGCGCCACACCGAGGTTGCTGTGGGCATTCGCGTGGCTCGGATCGATGGAGACCGCACGCCGATAGGCGCCTATCGCTTGTTCCAGCTGACCATCCGATTGGAAGATGATGCCAAGGTTGCTGTACCAATCCGCTTGATCCGGCACCAATGCGAGGCTCTGCTCGATGAGCGCGACCGCTTCGTCGCTGCGCCCCTTTTGATGCGCAAGTACGCCTGCATAGTGCAGAGCGCGAGGATGATTTGGGGCCACCTCGATAACGCGGCGATACAACTCGTCGGCCTCCGCGAGCTGCTCATTTTTCTGCAGCAGGATGGCGAGTTCGAGTGCTTCCTCGACCATCAACTCACGTGTTTCTGATTGTTCCACGAGTTTCCGAGGCAGCTCCTGCTTCCCTCCCCAACTGGAACGGTTCCTAGCCTCCTTTGTTGGTTTTCAAGTCGAACTTGAAATGAATCCCGGCATCGAGCGATCCATCAGCATTTTGCGGCTTGTATTCAAGATCGATCTTCGCAAACGCTAAGCTAATCGTCTCCGATCCCCCTTGACCGCTGGCGTCGCCATCTGTGACCCCGGTGATGATGATGTCATTCATCTTGATGATGAGGTAATCTTGCTGGTCCTTGCCTGCCTTGCGGTGAGTGATCGTCGCCTCCTTGAGGTGTGCACCGGTCGCGCACGCCTGCATGAGCAGAGGCGAGGCCTTGTCGATCTTATGGATGATGGAGAGATCCTGGAATGTCGCCTTGCCGGCACCTCCTCCGCCCCCTGCAGTGGTAGCACCACTATTCGTCAAACCCCATGAAAACGAAAGCACCTCGATTTCGTCTTTGTGTTTGGCATCGACCGATTCCCCTTTGATGTCCCCAAGCTTTGCAAAGATGTCTGATGCCATTGGATCCTCCTTAAGATTCTGCAGACCGACTGACGACACGACGTAGACAAAACAGCCACGGGATGTCGACACCGGGAGCTACAGGAATTTGTTTTTTCACCGCGAACCGGAGGATAGCCGTCCAGGAACACGGGAACAAGAAAAATCAATAATAACATTCGACTCAGAACACGTCTTGGGACATTGCCTAAAGCGGTACAATAATTGGGAGATACACTCAGTTCTAAAATCGAATATTGTCCTGCGAGACAAACTTGCTCGAGATGATCGAGTTTGGCCGCGCCTGTGTGTACGCCCAGCATAGTAATCTCAATGTGTTGCACCTTGTGTGGCGAGCGCTACCTACGCAACCGAGCGTAAAGCGCGATTCCTGATTGGATGCGGCTCACTCAGTTCGCAGGGGCTTGCGGAAGGTGAGGGGATGTATCAACAACTCCGGAGTTCATCTGGTTAGCCCAGAGTTGCGAACGTGACGTAAGCTAAAGAGCGACCAACAGCGGAACGATCTTCGTGGCGGCGAGCTCTGCCGTTTTGATCGTCAGCTCTTCCGCGCGTTTTTGCGCGGCGAGAGCCTGACTGGCCACGAAATTTTTTGCGAGAATCGTCTGCGCACTAACCAGGTTATCGAACTCGTCCTGGGTCATTTTCTTCTCACTAACGTCGATCGTCCATTGCTCGAGCTGCTCTGCGCTCGAGTTGATGAACGCTGCAGAAGCCGCCTTGCCGTCGCTGATCAGTTGTGCGAGCTGAATTTTTGCGTCGTCAACGGTGGGATCTTTAATTTTGTCTAATGCATCTTGAAGTTTCGACATATAATTGACCTCACATCGATGTTTGCTGCAGCAGAAGATCGTAATTCTGCTGGAGCTGTTTCTTTTTGTTGGCGGCGAAGCTTGGGCTCAGGCAATGCTGCTT
>DATASP010000214.1:0-3035 GCA_036269155.1 Candidatus Udaeobacter sp. | reverse complement strand
GCGACAGCGAAAATCGATGACAAGAGATTCCTCTTCACTCTCTGTGAACCCAAGGCTCGTTTTGACTTGCCGACCCAAAATTGGGGGCGCGAACCGCTTCGGAAAATGAGCCAGCGTCATTATGGTCTTGGTCTGAATCGCGTCCGCGGTATCGTAGAGGCTCACGGCGGCGAACTGAATGCTCAATATGATCCGAAAGTTTCGGTGCTCACCACGACCCTTAGGCTTCCCCTGTCAGGCGATTCTCCGGAAGAAGCTTGAAACGTCGGTCATTTCGCACCGTCTAAGCGACTGGAGCCTGCTGGTCGTGCGTATTACGGGCAGCGCAATTGAATGAAAACAAATAACCGTCATGTCCTGATCATCGATGACGAACGGCCCGTGCTCATGACGCTTGAGGCTTTGCTGAAGCGGCACGGTTACCACGTGGACACCGCGCCCACCGCCGCACAAGGACTCAAGTTGGTAAAATCAAAACCGCCAACGCTCGTACTGCTCGATCTCCGATTGCCTGACGCGGACGGATTAGAAATGCTTGATCGGATCAAGACCGAGCTACCCCAAGTGCAGGTAATTATCCTGACCGCGCACGACTCACTGCACAACGCCATCGAGTCCATCAAACGCGGTGCCTACCATTTCATTAGCAAGCCGTACGCGCCCGAGGAGTTACTTAGTCTCGTGGAGAAGGCATTGGAAACAAAATTCCTGTTACGAGAAGCGGAAGAACTTCGGGAAAAAACAGAGCGACTCGAAAAGCGGCTGGAGATCGCGGAAGCGAGGCCCGCGCCCATTTTCAAGAGCAAACAGATGCAGGAGATCGAGGAATTGATCGATGCGATGGCGCCATCGGATGCCAACGTTCTCATTGTGGGCGAAAGCGGCGTGGGCAAGGAAGTCATAGCCAACACGATCCACGCACGGAGCCGTCGCGCGGGACAGCCGGTGGTGAAGCTCAATTGTGCGGCGTTCCCGCAAACGATGATTGAAGGAGAACTTTTCGGTTATATGAAAGGTGCGTTTACCGGAGCGATGCACGATTTTCCCGGAATGATCGCAGCGGCAAACGGCGGCACACTTTTCCTCGACGAGATATCCGATATGCCGGCAGATTTGCAGACGCGCTTTTTGCGCGTTTTCCAAGAACGCGAGTATCGGTCGCTTGGCAGTACGCAAACAATGAAAGCAGACTTCCGCGCGATCGCGTCAACCAACCGGCCAATCGCTCAGGCGCTCGCAGAGAACCGGCTGCGCTCCGATTTGTACTACCGACTAAACACTTTCCAAATTGAAGTGCCGCCGCTTCGGAAACGTAAAGAGGACATCCCCCCGCTGATCGCGCAATTCGTGAAACAATTTTCTCAGCAACTCGGCAAATCGGAGCCGGACATTTCACCCGACGCATTTCAAAAGCTGCTTGATTATGCATGGCCTGGAAACGTTCGCGAATTGCAAAACGCAATTGAATACGCCGTCGTTCTGGCGCGACAGGGGTTGATTGACGTGAAAGAGCTCCCCGCGGAAATACAGTTGCCCACTGCGCTGCAGCAAACCGAGCTCGGCGCGCTACCGCGCAGCGGCGTACAAAGTCTCGATGACGTCGAAAGAAACGCCATTCTCCAGGCGCTCGCAGAGTGCCGTGGCAACAAGAAAAAAGCTGCCGAACTTCTCGGCATCCAGCGCCCCACTCTCTACAATAAGATGAAGCGCTACGCCATCGAGCTGTAAGAGAGCGCGCGGGACCTGAGACTCAAACCCGGATTGTTTCGGGGTGTGGTGCCACGCTATTCGCCGCGGTAAACGCAGCGAGCGGTAGATGTTTCGTGCACAATGATCTGGCAAAGGCCGGGGCATTGGGGTTCTAATTTTTTCCAGAACCATTCTGCCATTCTTTCAATCGTGGGGTTCTCCAAGCCTTCGATGTCGTTAAGATACGCGTGGTCCAGGCTTTTAAGCAGCGGTTTCATTGCTGCGCTAATGTTCGCGTGATCGTAGACCCAGCCGACTTTTGGATCGACATCGCCTTCGACGGAAATTTCAACCTTGAAACTGTGGCCGTGCACGCGTCGACATTTATGGCCCTCCGGCGCATAAGGCAAAGTCTGGGCCGCTTCGAAAGTGAAATCCTTCGTCAACCGCGCGCGCATGACACCAAAATACCACTACTCTGGCTTCCATGTCATTCCGAACGCAGTGAGCAACCCTCAGACCGGCGAAAGAAAACTGTAGGGCGTCTCTGTGAGATGCCGATCCTAAACAAAACCGCGGCTGAAACAGCCGCCCTGCAGGCCGTTCAGACTCCGCGCTGGGTTGGGCTCCAGATGAATTTGTGCATCTGCAGTTGAAAACGCACATCGAGCTTATCGGCCAGCATCCATTCGACAATCTGGCGAGGATCGATTCGTCCGAAAATCGGCGAGAATAGCACGGCGTGACAGCGGGACGACAGATCGTATCGCTGCACCTTGTTGCGCGACCATTCGTAATCTTCGCGAGACCCCATTACGAATTTCACTTCATCACGGGGGGTAAGATGATCAATATTCGACCAAAGATTCTTGTCCACTTCGCCGCTGCCCGGCGTCTTTAAATCCATGATCCGATGGACCCGCAGATCGACTTTTGAGATATCGTGCGCTCCGCTGGTTTCGAGAAGCACGGTGTAACCCGCGTCGGATAGCATCGACATCAACGGCAGCACGTTCTTCTGCAGCAACGGCTCGCCGCCTGTGATCTCGACCAACGGACATCGAAAAGCCGCCACTGCGTCGAGAATTTCTTTCAATGTTTGTTTCTTCCCTTGGTAAAACGCGTACTCCGTATCGCAATAATTGCAGCGAAGATCGCAGAAAGTCAGCCGCACAAACACGCATGGTCGTCCCATCCAGGTGCTCTCGCCCTGAATCGAGTGATAAATCTCGTTAATTGTCAGCGTCTTTCCCGGCTCTGGCATACCGTTGGAGGATTCAATCGTTGATTCGCCAAGTTGTTAAAAGTCTTACGCGAACTGCCGCAAAGCAAGTTTCCCCAGGAAA
>DATASP010000213.1:0-3653 GCA_036269155.1 Candidatus Udaeobacter sp. | reverse complement strand
AGCGCAGAACAGCTCTGTCCGGAACCGCGGGATTGTCTCTTCGTTCCGCTCGCGGGCAGCTTTTGGCGCCGTTTTCGGAGCCATCGCTTTTTTCATTTGCACATTGCTCGAGAATCGGCGGGGCATTTATCTATCGTCTCGCAAACACACTTTCCTGCAAATCATGAAAGCGATGCGAGGACGCATCGCACTCCGAGAGCACTCCGTGCGAAAGTTTACCGGACGCCCGGTTAGGTTTCGCGAAAGCTCGCCACGGGACGAGTCCGTCCGACGGCGGACTTTAGGAGAGCGCGCGCGTGTTCGCGTCGCTTTTGGGTGCTCAAAGAACGCTTGTTTCCGCGGAGCGCTTCGCTTCAATCCTCGCATGACAGAATCATTGAGCGGCATCCGTGCCGCTTCCTTGCACCTCCTCGCTGCTGTGACGATTGGGACCTGTGGAATGCTGCAAGCGCAGTCTCCCAGTCCAGCGCCATCGCCATCGAAACCTCCCGCAGACTACGATCTTCGATGGGGCGTTAAGATCCCGATGCGCGACAACGTCGAACTCAACGCAACGCTGTATTTGCCGAAAGCCTCTGATGGCTCGCCACAGAACACGCCAATGATCTTCACGCTGACGCCTTACATTTCTGACAGTTATCACGCTCGCGCCGCATATTTTGCATCGCACGGATATGCGTTTGCGCTCGTGGATGTCCGCGGTCGTGGAAATTCCGGCGGCGAGTTTGAGCCGTTTGCAAATGAGCCGCGCGATGGACACGACGTCGTCGAGTGGTTAGCAAAACAGCCTTTTTGCGACGGCAAAGTCGCCATGTGGGGTGGTTCTTACGCGGGATTCGATCAATGGGCCACCGCGAAAGAATTCCCGCCACACCTTGCGACGATTGTTCCCGCGGCAGCCGCGCATCCAGGCCTCGATTATCCATCCTACAACAACATCGGCATGCTTTACGACGTGCAATGGTTCACGTTCACCAGTGGCCGGGCAGCACAGGACAATCTGTTCGCTGATTCCAAATTCTGGCGCACGAAATTTTTGGACGCTTACAAAAAGCACGTCGTTTTCAAAGACCTCGACTCGTTTGTCGGCAACCCGTCTAAGAATTTTCAGCGCATCCTCAAACACCCTATGGTCGACGCGTACTACGACGCAATGCTTCCTACGCGCGACCAGTTTCAAAAGCTGGGGCTGCCGATCCTGACAATCACCGGTCAGTACGATGGCGATGAACTGGGCGCTCTCACCTTTTACCGCGACCACATGGCGAATGCATCGCCGGAAGCGCGGGCGAAACATTTTCTGGTCATCGGTCCGTGGGACCATGCCGGCACGCGTACGCCGACCGATGAGGTCGCCGGAGTAAAATTTGGCCGGGCTGCGATTGTCGACCTTAACGATCTGCATCGCCAATGGTATGACTGGACAATGAAGGCCGGCTCGAAGCCGCCCTTCCTCAGAAGCCAGGTCGCATATTATTTGCTCGCGCCCGGCAATGCCGGCGCGAGCGGCGACTGGAAATACGCCGACGATTTCGCAGCGTTGATCGCCAATCCGAAGACATTTTATCTCGCGTCAAAGGACGGCAATGCCAACGGAGTATTTCGCTCGGGCGCGCTGAGCGAAACGCGGCCGACCGACGGTACTGACAAATTCACATACGACCCACTGGACACACACCGCGGCGAATTTGTTGAAGGAGTGGACCCAAAAGAGAAAACCGCCGCGATCGATCAGACGTTTGCGCTAAACATCGCCAGTGATGGCTTAGTGTATCATGCTGAGCCCTTGGCAACCGAGACGCCATTGATTGGTTGTCCCGAAGTCGCCCTGTGGCTCTCCATTGACACCCCCGATATCGATCTTGAGTGCGATCTTTACGAAGTCCAGCCGGACGGAACAACCATCGCGTTGTGGAGCACCCTGGGCCGGCTGCGCTACCGCGAGTCGCTGCGCGAAGCCAAGCTCGTTAAGCCGGGTGAGATTTTGAAATGCGATTTCAACCCAGGATTGTTCGTCGCGCGACGACTAATGAAAGGCAGTCGCCTGCGCCTGGTCGTCACCGCAGTGAATTCGATTTCTTGGCAAAAGAATTATTGCTCGGGCGGAGTCGTTGCTGAGGAGACGGCAAAGGACGCGCGCACCTGTCACGTGCAGCTTTATCACGACGCTACGCACGCGAGCACAATCCAACTCCCTCTCCGCTGATGCGTTCGACCATTCGAATATTGGCTGTCGCGGGAGCATTTTCGCTCCTGGTGACGATCGCGCGGGGCGATTCGGAGATCGTAATTGCCATTCGTTATCTGCAAGCGGAGGGAATCAGTCACTCCCATCTGTATCTCTATCGCGAAGACGGAAAGCTTTTGCGCCAGCTCACGAAAGACAACTCGGGCCAAGACGTCGCGCCGATTTTCGATTCCAGCGGCGAAACGATCGTATTTACGCGGGAAAAGCCGAACAAAGTAGTCGAGTATTGGACGATCACGCCGCGCGGAGAACGATTGAAAAAGTTCGACGCGGCGCCGTCGTGGTATGTCGAAGCCAAGACATCACCGTATTTCACGAACATCGAGCCGGAGTTGGAAAGTTCGCCAACTCCCGGCGCTTCGCCCGAATCCACCGAATCGCCTGTTGAATCGCCGACGCCCACGCCGACCTACAAATCGCCCGATGGCGCGTTTGAGCTCGTACTTCGTGAAGATCCGAATGATCAGGCTGATCAGGTCGATATGCCCGGTCACGGCGCACATTATCTATTGCGCGATGCGAAATCCGGAACCGACACGCCCTTTGCTGATATCCCAGGATTTGAAGGAGCGTTTGGAATTTTGCATGAAAGGCAGAACCCGGAACGCCATTTCTTGTTTGACGGCACCCTGTGTCTCGCGTTCTTCGATCTCCATCTTAACAGCAGCGACGGGACAACAGTGTTTGCGCTCGATCTTGTGCGGAAACGCTTCGTGCGGCTTTCGCCAAATTGGGCGACGCCGTTTCCGTTGCCCGGCGAGAGCGCGTTTCTAACGTTCACCGAAAATCGTTACGTCCCGATCCCCGCGAGTACGAAGACGGCGAACTGCTGGTACATTGAGCATTGGGACGAAATGTTGAACCACATTCGATACGCTCGCGAAAATACAGCCGCGATTTGCTACGGATTCTCGATGTACCGTCGGGGTAAAGATCCCGCTGTGATTACGCTTCGGCGCACATCAGACAGCGAAGAATGAAAATGCGCGTTGCCTTGCTCGCGCTGATCGCGCTTTGTGCCGCGAACATCGCCGCCGCTGAATCACTCGAAAAGCTGGCCGACGACTTCTGGACATGGCGTGCGAGATACGCGCCGTTCACGGGCGATGACGTCAACCGAATGGAGCGGCCCAGTGGAATGCGCGACTGGTCGAGAGCCAGCATCGACAGGCGCCACAGCGACCTTGCACAATTTGAATCCCGCTGGAAAGAGGTCGATCCGAGCAGTTGGCCAATTCCACAGCAGGTCGATTACAAGTTAATCGGCTCCGCATTGTCTCGGGTGCGTTGGGAGCTCGACAAGAACCCGCGCTGGAAACGTGATCCGAATTTCTACATCGAGCAGACGCTCACCGCGCTGGCCGAAGCGCTCACTGTTCCGGCACCATATGATGAGGCGCGGAGC
>DATASP010000212.1:0-4538 GCA_036269155.1 Candidatus Udaeobacter sp. | reverse complement strand
TCTTCGGCAACAGCAGTATTCATAATTAGATCCTCCGTTTGGGCTGAGCTTTAAAGGTACGCCCCAATAAAAGATCGACAATCGAAAATCTGTTGCGAACAGATTCCTTACTAAACTAACCCTGCTCTAGCGGGATGATTTAGATGTCATCTTCAACGGCAGCCGCTTTGGCGGTTTATTGAGCCATTTACGTAAACTGCTAAAGCAGTTCCCGATGGCCGAGTTGCCTCCGTCACGTCGCTGAAGCACGGTGTTACTCAGCAATTTACGCCGAAACTGCGGACCGCCTTTCGGCGGACCCGCGCGAACCGAGGGCTGCGCGCACGAAATTGTTTCCAAGTTCCCACATCGGGCCCGGGAATTTGCGGCACTCGGTCAACACGTCGTCGAGCGCGTTGACAAACATGTCGACTTCTTTTTCGCCAATGATGAGCGGGGGCAAGATTTTCATCACGTCCATCGCATGCCCCGCTACTTGGGTAAGAATGCGATGTTTGCTCAACATTTGTGTGACGACCATCTGCGCGAAGAGCACCTTGTCGATCTTGTGCAAAAGTTTCCAAGCCATCTTCAGTTTGAACTCGCTAGGCTCGTGGAACTCGATCCCGATCATTAGTCCTTTGCCTCGGACTTCTTTGATGAACGAATGCTTCGCGCGGAGCGCGTCCACTTTTTCCATCAGTAGCGCGCCCATCTTGCCCGCGCGGTCGACCAAATTCTCCTGGTCGATCACTTCCAGCGCGGCGAGTCCGCAAGCCATCGCGAGATTATTGCGGCCAAAAGTTGTTGAGTGCACAACGCAACGGTCCATCCGCGAAAATGTTTTCTGGTAAATGTCACGTCGCGCAACGATTGCGCCGCAGGGCACATAACCCCCGCTCAAAGTTTTGGCGAGCGTGATGATGTCGGGCTCCAAATCCCAATGCTGGAAACCGAACATTTTTCCCGTGCGGCCAAGTCCGGTCTGGACTTCGTCCGAAATCATGAGGGTTCCATATCTTCGGCAAAGCTCCTGCGCGCGAACGAAGAAATCGGTCTTCGAAGTTTGACAGCCTTTGCCTTGAACAGTCTCAATGACGAATGCAGCCACGTCGCGTGAACGTAGTTGTCGGTCTAATTCTTCGACGTCGTCCAACGGCACTCGCGCGTCAAATCCTTCCATCAGCGGACCGAATCCCTCGGTGAAACTTTCGCAACCCATCAGCGAAAGCGACCCAAGACTGAGTCCGTGAAACGCGCTCGCGAGGGAAACCACGCGTTTACGTCCCGTCGCTGCACGCGCAAATTTCAGCGCGCCTTCCATTGCTTCCGTGCCCGAGTTGCAAAAGAAAACGGCGTTCAGATGAGGTGGTGTGCGTTTCGTGATCGCTTCCGCCAGCAACCCGCTCAACAGCGAGCAATCCATCTGCACCATGTTCGGCAGATCCAGGTCGAGCACGTCGCGGATCGCCTGCTTCGCCACCGGATGATTGCGACCAATGTTGAAAACCGAGTAGCCGCTCAGAAAATCGAGATACGGCTGATTATCCATGTCGTACAAGTACGCGCCCTCGGCACGCGCGTAGACTTTGTCGAATCCAATGACTCGCTGAGCGGCCACCAGGGTCCGGTTCAAATGCCGCTCGTGAAGCTGATAATTTTCGCCCAGCCGCGCGGCGATAATCTCCTTTAAATCGAAAGCCATTAGCGATGAAACTTCCTCGATTTACCTACGAAGCGCAAATCCTGTAACGTCGCTCACAGAGCGACGGCTAGAGCAAAAAGCCGCAGGATCAGCGACCCTGCGGCTTGACTTTTGCGAATACTGTTCGCTCAATCTTCGACGATCACGCGCTCGACGGTGCGATGTTCAGTCGGGCCCGTGTAATAAACGCGCACCTTCTGACCAGCTCGCAGCGGGGCTGTCACCACTTTGCCGGCGCCGTTAACAATTCGCGCGGCTGTGCCCAGCGCGAAGCTAACAGGACCCTCATCGCTTTTAACCACAATCGTCTTGCCGGGCTCATAAGTCGTTACGGCTCCGGTTGTATAGGTCGTGGTTGTATCTGTTGTCGTTGTCGGTTTGTTCGTCGTCGTCGTTTCCTCGGTCGTTGTCGTGCTGGTTTGTGCAAAGGCTAACGGCACAACTAGCGCGCAGACCAAGCCAATGATTGTCTTCTTCACTCTATCCCCTCCTGTTGGTTGTTAATGTTATCCCAAGTTCGTGACTCAGGCTTTGAACGGACGCTCCATTAGCGTCTCTTCCTTTGACTAATGCTGGGACCGCGATATTCGAATTATTTCCCGTTGCATGATTGAGCGCTTCCGGCGAACTCAGTAACGTCGCATGCCAATGACCCACAAAACGCCCCGCGCCGATTCCGTCGTCACGCCGGAACTCGTCAAGCGCCACGGTCTCACCTTAGAAGAATTCGAGCGGATTAAGAAAATCCTCGGGCGCGAGCCAAATTTTACCGAGCTGGGCATTTTCTCGGTCATGTGGAGTGAACACTGCTCGTACAAAAATTCGAGAAGAGAACTGAAAAAACTTCCCACTACCGGTCCAAACATTTTGGTCAAAGCCGGCGAAGAAAATGCCGGCGTGGTGGATATTGGCGATGGCTGGGCAGTCGCGTTCAAGATCGAGAGCCACAATCATCCGAGCGCCATTGAGCCGTTCCAAGGCGCCGCGACTGGCGTCGGCGGTATCATCCGCGACATTTTTACGATGGGCGCACGCCCGGAGTTTTGCCTGAACTCGCTGCGCTTTGGTCCGATCACGGATGCAAAGTCGAAATCCGAAACCCGAAAATCGAAAATCGCCGCCAACAGGAGATTATTCACAGGTGTCGTCTCCGGTATCGCTCATTACGGAAATTGTGTCGGCATCCCGACCATTGGCGGCGAGATTTATTTCGATGAAAGCTTCGAAGGCAATCCTCTGGTAAACGTTTTTTGCCTCGGCGTGTTACGACACGAACAACTCGCGCGCGGCACGGCAGAAGGCGCTGGCAATCCTGTTTTTTACGTCGGCGCCGAAACGGGGCGTGACGGTCTCGCGGGCGCAGCTTTTGCGTCGCGCGAACTAACCGAACAATCGCGGGAAGATCGTCCCGCCGTGCAAGTAGGCGATCCGTTCAAGGAGAAGTTATTGCTGGAAGCATGTCTCGAGCTGCTTGCCCGCGGTGCCGTTGCCGGAATTCAAGACATGGGAGCGGCCGGTCTGACTTGCTCGACGTGCGAAACTGCCAGCCGTTCCGGCAGCGGTATCGAGATCGATCTGGCTAAAGTGCCGAAGCGCGAGCCTGGCATGACACCCTATGAGATCCTGCTGAGCGAATCGCAAGAGCGAATGCTGATCATAGCCAGGAGTGGAAAGGAAAATGTTGTCCGTGAAGTGTTCGAGAAATGGGACGTGCCATGCGCACAAATTGGCCGCGTCACCAGCGACGGCATCATGCGGGTGCGAAACACCGGTGAGATTGCGGCGGAGATTCCAGCCAAAGCATTAGCCGAAGAAGCGCCGCTGTATTCGCGTGACGCAAAAGCTCCTGCAGCCGCGTCCCTGTGGGACGCGTCGTCGCCCGCAGAGCGACGGCCACAGAAGATCGACAACCAGAAAGCGCTTCGCCAATTACTGCGCGATCCCACGATCGCGTCCAAAAACTGGGTTTACCGGCAATATGATCACACGGTTCGCACGGGCACTCTGGTGAAACCGGGCTCAGACGCGGCGGTCTATTTCGTGCGCTACGCCAACAAGATCTTGGCGGCGACCACGGATTGCAATTCAACCTACTGCGCACTTGATCCGCGCGAAGGCGGCAAAATCGCTGTCGCCGAAGCCGCACGCAACCTTACGTGTTCCGGTGCGAGGCCACTCGCCCTGACCGATTGCCTGAATTTTGGCAATCCCTACAAGCCCCAAAATTTCTGGCAGCTACGTGAAGCAGTTGAAGGAGTAGCAGAAGTATGCCGCGCATTTGGGACACCCATCACTGGCGGAAATGTTTCGCTATATAATGAGAGCCCGGCTGGGGTTGTCGATCCGACGCCAACGATCGCGATGGTGGGATTGATTGATCACGAAAATCACATCACCACGCAATGGTTCAAAAATGAAGGCGACGCGATCATTCTCGTCGGTGTGGAGCCGGCCCGCCCCCGGGCCGCAGCCCATCGCGACGAGGGCGTCGCGGCTCCAAGCCTGGGCGGCTCACAATATCCGAAGGTATGTCACGGCTTGAAAATCGGTCCTCCGCCGCATGTTGATCTTCCTCACGAGATTAAAATTCAAAGCGCCGTTCGCGATTTGATACGCGAAGGTTTGGTAAAGAACGCGCACGATTGCTCTGAAGGCGGACTTGCCGTCGCGCTGGCTGAATGTTGTTTTAATCCTGAGAAATTTTTCGGGGCGAAGATCGACTGTAGCCGTCGCCCTGTTGGCGACGCGAATCGGTCACAGCAATCAAGTCAGCGTCACGCTTCGCACAGCGAAGCGGCTACAGTTTTATTTAATGAATCGCAGTCGCGGATTGTGATTTCGGTCGCTCCTGAAA
>DATASP010000211.1:0-8698 GCA_036269155.1 Candidatus Udaeobacter sp. | reverse complement strand
GAAAACCGCTTGTGCGCGCGGCGGTTCTCCGCCAGCTTCGTTCTGTCATGGCGGGAAATCGCAAGCTCGGTTGTCTGAGTATCTTTTTGTTTGTCGCGCTGTGCGCCAGTCTGTTCGTGAACTTCGTGCTGATGATTGCAGCGTTTCAGCGCCTGGCCGGCGTCAGAGAAGCGGAGCCGATGCCGCGTTTTCGCGAGATCCTGATCCAAACAGGGGCGCGCGCTAGCCTGGACAAGATCGCTCTCATCACCATGCGCGGCCTGATCAGTACGTCGATCCCGGGCAACGTGAGCGATTCAATGGTCGATGATATGCGCGCGGCGCTGCAACAGGCCCGCGACGATAGCCGGGTAAAAGCGATCGTGCTGGAAATTGATTCTCCCGGCGGAGAAGTGACTGCTTCCGACGAGATCTACAGTGCAGTGGTCAAGACGCGCGCGAGGAAACCAGTCGTCGTTTATATGGATTCGCTGGCGGCGTCCGGTGGCTATTATGTCTCCTGTGGCGGTAAATTTTTAATGGCAAACGAAACGACCATCACAGGCAGTATCGGAGTGATCATCCAAACGCTGAATTATGAGCAGTTATTCAACAAGGTCGGGCTTGCTTCCGTGGTTTTCAAAAGCGGCAAATTCAAGGATATGCTCAATGGTGCCCGGCCAATTACGCCGGAAGAGCGCGATCTGGTGCAGAACTTTATCATGAAAACTTACGACAAGTTTCTCGGCATCGTCGCGAAGGAGCGAAACCTTCAGGCTGATCTTCTGCGCAATACGATTGCCGACGGCCGGATTTTGTCCGGCAAGGAAGCATTTGAGAACAAGCTAATCGACGGCCTTGGCCAGTTGGACGACGCCTTCCGTAAAGCAAGAGAATTGGGCAACGCGCCGGACGCCAAAGTGGTGAAGTACGGTCCGCCTTTCAGTCTAAGCCGCTTTCTCCGAATATTTGGAGAATCCGAATCAAAAATCGAACTCCAGCTCCCGAAGCAGCTCGTTCCGCAACTGGAAACGGGACGCGCGTATTTTTTGCCAAGCTATTACGCACCGTAGCCGCCGGGTCCGATGCCATCCGCCAGCCTGTTAGCGGCATCCGGAGCCGCCCCGAGCATCGCCGTCAACTTCCTTTCCCTTCTTTACGTTCTTGTCAGCGCTTATGTTTACATTTCGCTGATTCATCAGATCAGCGTCCGAGCGTCGACCCCTGTGGGAACCGATGCACCGGCACGAATCTTCGGGCTACCCGAAGCGATACTCGCTGGCGTGTTGATCTTGTTTCTCTTGCTGAACATCGGCGCATCGATTTCGCGGCCATCGAACGATTTTAGCGCGCCTACTCTTCTGGGGAATTTCCTCCTCATGATTTTCGTGGTTCTTGCAATCGTGACTTTTCTTCAGCTTCGCCGCTTTGACCTGGCCTCGTTGGGCGGGTTTTCCAGACTCAGCTTCACCCGAGCACTCAGCAC
The DNA here is from genome assembly GCA_036269155.1 of Candidatus Udaeobacter sp. Classification (GTDB taxonomy): domain Bacteria; phylum Verrucomicrobiota; class Verrucomicrobiia; order Chthoniobacterales; family UBA10450; genus Udaeobacter. Next base: position 7,233 of record DATASP010000211.1, on the reverse strand, counting down.
TGGAGCGATCCTGTTGTTCTTTGCTTATCCATTAATATTATGGTCCGATATTATTACTCAGCGGCTCTTCAGGGGCGGTTCAAGTAAGCAGAACATTGTCGAGTTTTTCAGCGGGTCGCGCACGATCGACCAACGAATCATGATCATCGTTTTCGCGGCGGCAATCGCACCGGTAATTGAGGAATTTCTTTTTCGATTCTTCCTCTACAATGTAATCAAACGCTATTTCGGCCGCCTTCTTGGCGTGATATTAAGCGCTTTGCTGTTCGCCGCAGCCCACGCACACTTTCCTTCGTTTGTGCCGCTATTCATTCTGGGAAGTTGTTTCGCCATCGCCTACGAGTGGAGCGGCTCCATTCTTGTCTCGATGGCAATGCATTCGCTTTTCAATTCGGTCACTCTGACCGCCCTTGCATTTCCGGAGATTTTTTCTCCATGAAACTTGGTGATCTCGGCGAAGACCGGCTGCTCAATGAGCTTTTGCCGCGTCTTTCGCCAGGGAAAGCGGTTGTCTCGGGACCGCGTGATGACTGTGCTGTAGTGGAAACGCACGATCGCGGCAAGCTTCTCGTGCTCAAGACCGATTGTGTTGTCGAAGGCGTACATTTTTTACGCGGAACGAATGCGCTTGATGTTGGATGGAAGGCAATGATGCGGCCGCTGAGCGATTTTGCGGCAACCTCCGCTGTGCCTCAGTTTGCACTGATTACTCTGATGCTATCGGAAAAAACCGACGTGGCATGGGTGAAACAGCTCTATCAAGGTCTGCGCAGGGCTGCGGATCGGTTTCGCGTGAGCATAGTCGGCGGCGAAACGAGTAGCATGCCAGGGGCGATTGCCATTTCGGCGAGCGTCATCGGATTCGTTGAACGAGATCGGTGGGTGTCGCGCGGCGGCGCCAAGCCGGGTAACGATCTGTTTGTTACGGGACGACTCGGCGGCGCATGGAAGCGGAAACATTTGCGATTTATTCCACGGCTTATGGAGTCGCGATGGCTTACTAAAAATTTCTCGATCCACGCCATGATGGATTTGAGCGACGGACTGGGGACCGACTTACCGCGCCTGGCGCGCGCCAGCAAAGTGGGATTCAAGATCGAGGCGAAGAATTTGCCGCTCAGTCGCGGCGCAAACATCAATGATGCAATTTCGAAAGGTGAAGATTACGAATTATTGTTCGCGATTTCGCCTCGCGACAGAGATTGCCTGGCGCGAGAATGGCGAAAAAAATTTCCTCGATTGCCGCTCACGCGCATCGGTTCTCTCTCTCAACTCTCAACTAAGAACTACGAACTTCTGCGTGGCTACGGTCATTTCCAACAGCCCAGCTGAAACCGAAGCAATCGGGCGGCAAGTTGCAGAGAACATCGGTGTTGGATCCGTTTTGGCTCTCAAGGGAGACTTGGGGAGCGGCAAAACATTGTTCGTCAAAGGTGTCGTCAACGGGTTGGGCAGCAGCGCGGATGTGACTAGCCCCACATTCACCATCGTGCACGAATATCGAGGAGGGCGACTGCCTGTTTATCATTTCGATCTCTTTCGTGTTGAAAATCCACAAGGCCTCGCGCGACTTGGCCTCGATGATTACTTTTTCGGCGACGGTATTTCCGTGATCGAATGGGCCGACCGTTTCCCGGAGTTTGTTCCTGAACAAGCGCGCTGGATTTTCTTTGAGATAAAGTCGGAAACTCATCGGGCGATCACCTTTCAATGAAGATTCTCGCGCTTGAACTCTCCACCGCCCGCGGCAGCCTCGCCTGGCTCGATGGAGAGATCGAAGATGGGCGTGAATGGCCTAACGACCGGAAAAACTCCTCACCCTTTTTCGAGAATCTCAATGCAATAACGAAGAAATTTGGCGGGCCCGACGCGATTATCGTCGGGCTTGGCCCCGGTTCCTACGCTGGGACGCGCATTGCCATTTCGGCCGCAATCGGGCTGCAACTCTCTTCCGGCGCGGGCCTGACCGGTTTACCTTCGATTTGCGCCATTCAATGCGACGCGCGCGAATACTGCGCGATTGGGGATGCTCGCAGGAAATCATTTTTTGTCGCGCGCATCCGCGGCAACGAACTCGTAGAAAGCCCCCTGCTTTTTTCTCAGTCGGAGTTACAAGCCAAATTAGAATCCCTCGAGCCGGGGATTCCGATCTTCTCTTCCGAGCCGCTTCCGCAATTTGAGCGCGCCGTGATTCGCTATCCCTCGGCTCTTTTGCTGGCCAGACTTGCACGAGTGCCGCACCGCAGCTTTTCTTTGCCACCACTGGAGCCCATTTATTTGCGCGAGCCGCACATCACCTTTCCAAAGCTAAGAACAGAAGCATGAAAGAAACGCATCGCTGCTGGGCTGAAATCGATCGAAGCGCGCTGCGGCACAACGCCAGGGTCGTGCGGGAACGAACAGGCTCCGCCGAGATGCTCGCGGTGGTGAAAGCGAACGCTTATGGCCACGGCCTGCTCGGTGTGGCGCAGACCCTGGCGGGTGACGCACAGTTATTTGGCGTCGCAAATCTGCAAGAGGCCCTTACGCTGCGCGAATCGCTTTCCCATCCCATCGTCATTTTTGGACCGGCAATTCCCGAGGAGAGATACGTGATCACCGAGCTCGGATTTATTCCAACGATCTCCAGTCTCGAAGAAGCGGAAGCATTCAATCGGTTCGGACCGGTGGCAATCAATTTCAAAATCGACACTGGAATGGGACGAATGGGCGTAGTGGAACATCAAGCGCTGGCGGTTTTCAAAAAGGTGGCAGCATTGCCGAATATCAACATTCACAGCATTTCGACCCATATGCCGGTCTCTAACGAGGATGTGGTATACACACGCGACCAGCTCGTCCGATTCCGAAACATGATTGAGCAGATTCGCGCTGAATTTCCGGGAAGTTACAAGGCGCACGTCCTGCAAAGTGCAGGCACACTAGCGCACAATTCGGAGACCTTCGACATTGTGCGCGCCGGCATCATCCTTTACGGCATTTCGCCTCTCCCGGAGTTTCAGAAACTGCTCAAACCGGTAATGACATGGAAGACGCGCATTTGTCTCGTGCGCGATATGCCGAAAGGGAGCTCCATCAGCTACGGCCGCACCTTCATCACTGCGCGCGAAATGCGGGTCGCAACTTTGTCGGCTGGTTACGCTGATGGTTACCCGTGGCAGCTTTCGAATCGTGACGCCGCCATGTTAGTACACGGACAGCGCTGCCCACTCCTCGGTCGAGTAACAATGGATCTGATGGTGATCGACGTGACTAACATCGATGATGTGCAGGTGGGCGACGAAGTTGTTCTGATGGGACGCGATGGAAATGAGGAAATTTCCTGCGCAGAACTCGCGGAAAAGGCCGGCACCATTCCGTGGGAGATTGTTACCCGCATTGGCGCACGGGTGCGGCGGGTTTATGTTTGACCGCCATGTTCCAAATCATCTTTAACGAGCTGAGCGCAGCTGAGATCTCTGCGCTGCCAAAAAGATTGCAGCTTGAGTTACTCGCTGAATTTCAAATTTTGCCTGAGGACCTGGAGCATTTCAATTCGGAGCGGTTCGGGGTTATAGAGCGCGAAGGAAAAAAATTGTATCGCTACCGCGCGAAAGACTACCGGATTTATTTCGCCAAGACCGACGAGGGAATCAAGGTCCATCGCGTATTACACAAGAACACGTTTCGCGATTTTCTTTTTCGGAGCAAACTGCCTGTTTCGGAGGATGCGCAGCTCGGTGAGACGCGCGAGTTCTGGAAGCTTATCGAGCAGGGCGAAAAGACGAAAAGTTTGTGATGCGCTTCGCTGTGCGAAGCGCATCAGCAAGCTGTTTGCGACCCACGGGAAGCGCGTCTCACAGAGACGCGGCCACAGGAAACCGCGGCGCAATTACTTCATCAATAACACCGATCGGCTGCGCTTGATCTCACGCGTGATTTTGCGGTGCATGTATGCCGGCATGCCTGTCACGCGGCGAGGAAGAATCTTGCCGCTTTCAGTGACAAATTTTTTCAGGAGATCAGGATTTTTGTAATCGATTGCTTCGAGCGCAATATCGATCCGACGCCGTGGCATTGGTCGATTGGCGCGACGGAACGCGGAGCGGCGCTTTGGCGTTTTTGGCTGCATTGGTAGCTACTTGGTCTCGCGGTGCAAGGTGTGTCGCCGCAAAAAAGGATTGTATTTCTTTTTCTCCAGGCGGTTCGGTGTGCGCGGACTTTTTTTATTTCGCGTCGTCATGTAACGCGAGGGGGGTTTGCCAAGAGCTTTCGCTTCGGTGCATTCAAGAGTGATAATTTCCTGCGCCATCCTTGTTACTCCTTAACTTCAGTGGGCGTGACTTCCTCTTCCTCGGTTTCGCCGCCTTCTTCGTCAGTCAATCCAAACAACGAGGTAACTGAATGACGGACCCGCGAAGCTTTACTTTGTTTTTCGAGCTGTGATTGGCATTCAACAGTGAAACGCGCGAAAGGAATTGCTTCGAGTCGCGCATGCGGGATCGCTTTGCCAGACATTTCGCACTTTCCGTAGGTTCCCATCTCGATGCGCTTGAGCGCCTCGTCGATTTCGTAAAGCGCGTCCTGCTCCTGCGAAAGTAAGCTCAACGCAAAATCGCGATCGTAGGCGTCAGATCCGGCGTCGGCCTGGTGCATGCCAAATGCCGAAGCTTCGCTGCCTTCAGCGCGAGAGCGAAGCGTGCCCTGGGCGACGCCGGTCATCGAATCCACCATTGCATCGCGAAGCTCGAGGAGTTTTTGCTTTTGCTTCCGGGTGAACGGATCCAGCTTCTTCTCGCTATGATTCAGACCCAACAGAATCGCAGGCGACTCTGTGGTCTGTTGTCTGGATTTCGGCGAACGCCGCACGTTGTGTGTGCCACGCGCGCTCCTTTTTGAGGCCGCCCGCCGCGACGTAGCCTTCCCAAGGCGGGCCTTCTTGGCGGGAGCTTTGCGCACCGCTCGCGGCTTCCGCGCGGCCGATTTCTTTGCAGAACTTTTTTTCTTTTTCAGTCGTTTTGCCATAGATATAAGCGCCCTCTAATCGACCGGCGCCGGGAAAATGGACGCTTAATTAAGAACATTTCTCCGATCGCGCAAGCGGAGATTTCGTAACACAGGCATCAGGCATCCGCGCCTGTTGCGTCGTGCAGGCTGCCACCCTGCATTGGTGTCTTTCTGGCAAGCTGCCCGATCGACGAAATGGTCAAAAATGGTGTTTTAGGAGCTGGCGCTGGAGTAATGCCGCAGGGCAAATTTCCAGAAGACGCGGGACAGCCAAAACACAAGGGTCGATGCGACAACCAGATGAAGCATCAACGGAAGCGGTTGCCCCAGCGACTTGATCAGCAGTCGCGCGGGGATGTTCGCGATGATCACTACCGGGATAATCCAGCCAAAGATCAGGCGAAAGAGCCATGGGAAAATCGCGTCCGGATAACGCGCGATATTCAGAAAATTAAAATAACCGTAGACCAGTCCCTGGGCACGCACGATCCAGAAGCTCACCGCCGCCAAGCCAAGCATAATGGAGTAATGGACTGCAATCCCGAATCCGAGCGCGGTCACGTAAAGCAAGATGGATGTTGGACTGGGCACCACTTCCAACCGGGACAACGATATGCAAACCACCGCGCCCCCGAGCGCCGCGTTGACGATGCTGTCGAGCCCGAACTGTTTCGTGGAGACGGCGAACTGGCTGTCGATCGGTAAGACCAGAACGGAGTCCAACTTTCCTGTGCGCACCAACTCTGGAATGTTTGCGACGTTCACGAAAAAGAACGCCTGGAAAAGTTGTGCGATCATTTGGTGCGTGCCGACCAGCAGCACTACCTCCCATTTTGTCCAGTCACCAATCCGATCCACATTGCCGAAGATGATGCTAAAAAAAACGATTTGTCCGCAGAACCACAGAACTTCGACGATCATCCACAGGAGAAAATTGGCCTTGAAACTCAACTCGCGAATGAGCGAGTTGCGGAGCATGATGAAGTAGATTTCGATGTAACGCCGCACTTCTTCTTCCTATCTCCCAGTTATAGGCGCAATCAACCGGCACTTGAATGAAACGTTTTCTTCCGTGGATCGCACTCATCGTCGGGCTGCTTATCCTCGCCTCGGTGGTACGGCAATGCCGCAACGGCGGGGTTGCAAATTATCAGACTGCAACTGTTACGCGCGGCCCGATTACACAGGCAGTGACTGCGACTGGCACGCTCAATCCCGTCGTCAACGTCCAGGTGGGGAGCCAGGTCTCGGGGAATATCGCAAAGTTGTTTGTCGATTTTAATTCTCAAGTCAAAGCCGGACAGGTGGTTGCGCAAATCGATCCCGCGCTCTTTCAGGCAACGGTGACTCAGGCCGAGGGCGACGTGGCTAACACGCAGGCGGCTCTGGAGCTCGCAAGGATAAACGCGAAACGCACGCAGGATCTCTTTGCCCGGAAGACCTCCTCTCAAGCGGACCTCGATCAGGCGATGGCAAATCTTCATCAAGCGGAAGCCAACGTGAAAATCAAACAAGGCGCTTTGGATAAGGCGAAAGCGGATCTTGAGCATTGCACGATCACGTCGCCGATCGATGGCGTCGTGATCTCGCGCAGCGTCGATGTTGGCCAGACCGTCGCGGCCAGTTTGCAGGCGCCGGTCATTTTCCAAATCGCCAATGACCTCACCAAAATGCAGATCGATTCGAACGTGGCTGAGGCGGACGTGGGCGTTCTGGAGGTGGGGCAGGATGTCGATTTCACAGTGGACGCCTTCCCGATGCGCACATTCCACGGCAAGGTTGTGCAAGTACGAAACGCGCCCATCACGGTGCAAAACGTGGTGACCTACGACACGGTCATCGGCGTAAGCAATCCTGATTTGAAATTGAAGCCCGGAATGACAGCCAACGTTTCAATCATTATTGCGCATAAAGACAACGTGCTGCAGATCAAGAACGCGGCGCTGCGGTATCGGCCGGCGGAAGCAACGCCCCTCGAAGTAAGAGCGAGATCGCCTGCTCGAGCCGGCGACCGAGGCGGTGCCGGACGCGAGCAACGAACAAGCGAGCGTACAGTCTACGCTTTGTCCGGTGGCGAACCGCAACCGGTGCAGATTAAAACGGGAATCAGCGACGGCGTGGTCACGGAAGTCATCGAAGGATTGAAAGAAGGCGATCGCGTTATTACCGCCGAGTTGGCCTCCAAATCCCCGGCGGCGTCTCCGCCCCCCAATCCATTTTCCGGCGCCGGGCGCCGGTTCCCGTGAA
>DATASP010000210.1:0-8747 GCA_036269155.1 Candidatus Udaeobacter sp. | reverse complement strand
CCGCGCTCCCCGTGGCTGCCATATTTGTTCGGATCGAACCGGCTCTCACGCCAAACGACCGCTTTCACCAGCATGGGATCGAGCTGATGTTCGACCGCGACGACGCGAATAAGGCGGTCGTACCGTTGAAATCGCGCCGGGCTCATCCATTCGTAAACCGTGTAAATTGGGTCCCCCGATACGACTGCGAGGTAAACGAAGCCTGCAGCCAGCGCCAGCATCACGCAGAGGATCAGTTTGAAGAGGAATCGTATCACTTCTGTTCGTGCTCGTGCTCCTGCTCGTGCTCGTAATCGGTCTGGGAAGGATATGATGCTTCATGCTGGCGGAGAACGTCCCCGTGAGGCGAAAACCTCCGGAGCAGTCCCACGAGCATCTCAACGATTCGAACGAGAGTGTCCTTGGCCGAAGTAATCTCTTTAGGAGTCGCGAATCCCCGCGCGACCAATACATCTAGGGCCGCAGCACTTTCCAAAGCTGAGCCACGGGCAATCTCAAAAAAACGAGCGCGATCGTTCGGCGAAAATTTTCCGTTTCCTTCGGCGATGTTGAGCGGGATGCTTGTCGACGCGCGATCAAGCTGATCTTTGGCCGCCGCTTTTGCTGAAATAGCGGCAAGAAACTTGCCGACCCAGGCACAGAAATTGATGGCTTCCCGGTACACGTCCAATTTCTCGTGGTCGAAGTAGATTTTCATCGTGACTACAATAATCGATTACGAGCACGAGCATGAGCACGAATTTGAGCGTTTCCATGGCAAAGCCCAATTACGTTCGCGTCATCATTGATCGGGCGATTCATCGTGAGCTCGACTACGCTGTTCCTGACAGCCTGACGGGCCGAATCGGAGTCGGCTCGCGCGTGCGCGTACCGTTTCGCGAAAAATCCGCGCTAGCCACAGTCGTTGCACTCCCGGAACAAACAGACGCGAAAGGTATCCGGCCAATCGAAGCAATAATCGGCGAAGCACCGGTTTTGAGCGAGCAGCTGCTCGAACTGGGGCGCTGGATCGCGACCTATTATTGCTGCCCGATTGAAACGGTAATGCGCAGCATGTTGCCCCAGGTGATTCGACGTGCAGAAATCGGATGGAAGAAACAGTTGTTCGTGCAGCCTGGTCGTAAAATCGCCAGCGACGAACTCGAGAAGCTGCGAAGACGCGCGCCGCGACAGGCGGAACTTCTCGAGGCGATCTCGAGGCTGGAAATGCCCATGCGCGCGGCAGAGCTCCTGCGCCAAACATCTCTCGATAACCAGACCCTGCGTGCGTTGGTAAAACGCGGTCTCGCAGAGTTGCGCGAAGAAGCCGTGGTCCGTGATCCCCATGCGGATGAACAGTTCATCGCCACGTCCAATCTTGTTTTGAACGAGGAGCAAACACGCGCCCTGAACGAAATTACGCAAGCGCTCGACGCGCCTGAAAATGCCCGGCCAATTTTGCTTCACGGTGTCACCGGGTCTGGTAAGACAGAGATTTATTTGCAGGCGATCCGGTCAACGCTTGATCGCGGCCGCACTGCGATCGTTCTCGTGCCGGAGATTTCGCTGACGCCACAGACAGTCGAGCGTTTCAAGAGCCGATTTACCGCGGTGCCGGATGCAGTCGCGGTGCTGCACAGCCATTTGTCGCAGGGCGAACGCCACGACGAGTGGCACAAAATTCATTCCGGACGCGCCCGCATCGTGATCGGTGCACGCAGCGCCATTTTCGCGCCGCTGAAAAATCTTGGGCTCATCGTCGTCGATGAAGAACACGAGACGACCTACAAACAAGAGGAAGCCCCACGGTATCACGCACGCGATCTCGCAGTGGTACGTGGGAAGATTGAGAAATGTGTTGTGGTGTTGGGCAGCGCCACGCCGTCGCTCGAGAGTTATCACAACGCCGGCACCGGCAAGTACCGGCTGTTGACGCTTACCCAGCGCGTGGATGAAAAGCAGATGCCGCTCATGCGCATTGTCGATCTTCGCCAGGAACGACGGAAAGAAAAGAAAGCTGCAATACTTTCGGAAAAATTGTCGCAGGCAATTGCCGATCGTTTACAAAAACGCGAACAGACGATTCTATTTTTGAATCGGCGCGGATTTTCGACGTCACTCCTTTGCAGCGAGTGCGGTGAAGCGCGGAACTGTCCGAATTGCAGCGTCGCGCTGACGTTTCATCGGCATCCGGCGGTCTCCGGGCGATTGAGCTGTCATTTGTGCGGCCACACCGCCGCCGTGCCAAAAAAATGTCCCGCCTGCGGAAAGGACGCGCTGATTTATTACGGCTTCGGCACCGAGAAAGTCGAATCAACAGTCGCACAGATTTTTCCGAAGGCTGTGGTGCGGCGCATGGACGCTGATTCGATGACGCGCAAAGAAGCTTATCGCGAGACTTTAAGAGATGTTCGCACCGGCAAGATCGACATCCTCGTCGGTACACAAATGATCGCCAAAGGTCTGCATTTTCCAAATGTGACGCTGGTCGGGATTATTAACGCCGATCTTGCACTGCATCTGCCCGATTTCCGCGCTGGCGAACGCACGTTCCAACTTCTGACCCAGGTCGCCGGACGCGCCGGACGCGGCGAAACGTCGGGCGAAGTTTTTGTGCAGACCTACACGCCGTTTAGTCCATCGATTCAGTTCGCGCGGCACCACGATTTCGCCGGCTACTTTCAACAGGAGCTCGAGTTCCGCGAGCGCTGCGATTTTCCACCATTCAAACACGCCATCCTGATCACGGTTCGCTCCGCGCACGAAGGGCGCGCGAAACTCTCAGCCGAAACGTTAAAACGCCGTTTGAAAGAAGCGCTCCCCCAAGAATTCATCCTGGGCGATGCAACGCCTGCTCCGCTGGAAAAATTACAGGGCCAATTCCGGTTTCACATTCTGATCCGCGGCGAAGCAATCCTGCGCCTCAGCCGGGTCGTCCGCGAAACGCTCGACAAACTGCCATTCCCAGAAGATGTGACCGTAACCGTCGATGTCGATCCTTATCAGTTGTTGTGATCCGGGGAGCGCGCGCCTCGCGTGCTGGCGATCGCGGCCCTCGCGATCGCGAACTTTACACTTTGCTTCAGCGCCGTTCCTCAGCTTATCCCGCTGTGGAAACAGTCTTGACCCGAATTTCCAAAATTTGAAAATTCCAACCTTCTCACTCTCGACAATTCATCTCTCATGAACAAACTATCCCTCGCGATTCTTTTGCTGTCGGCACTGATGCCGTCCCCCGCGCAATCACAGCAAACCAGCGGCACGCTAGCCGGGTTCCTCTCCAAACAAGGCCTTGGCGGTGCAAAATTAGAGCGGCGCTACGGCAATCATTTGTTTGTTGCCGTCTCGATTAACAATCGGCGAGGTGCGCTGATGATCGACACCGGATCGCCTAACACAGTCATCGACGTTAACAGCGTGAATACGTTCGGTCTCACTGTAGAAAAGACTGACTCGAATGTGAGCGGGTTGTTTGGCCGGAGTTGGGAACGCTTTGGCACGAGCGAAGTAAAAAACATTGCGATGGGAAATTGCACAGTGACAAACGTGCCAGTTGCGATCGCAGATTTCTCCAGTTTTAATCAAGACCGCAGCGGTCCCGCTACTGGATCGCATATTGCCGATTCCAAGAGCGTAGCGCACATCAACGGCCTCCTTGGCGCGAACGAGATGATTAAGTTTGGGATGATTATCGATTGCACGCGACAGATGCTTTACATTAATCCAAATGGACGCAGTCCCGCGGTGAGTCAGAGTCTCACAGGTTTCCTCGCGGGTCGCGGATTTACGCGAATCCCGATACGGTTAAATGCGAATCATCATTTTGATGTTCAAGGCGCGCTCAACGGACATGCGACCCGCTTCATCCTGGACACGGGCTCGGCGAATACACTCATTGACACGCAAGTAGCTGTGCGATCTGGCACTGGTGTCACCGCTCTGGCGGGCATTGGCGCGGGTGGCGCCGGTGGCCTGGCTGAAGGAATAAATCGCACGGGCGTCAAGGAGCTAGCTATCGGCAATTTCAAGCTCGCAAATGCCGAGGTGGTAGTGGCCCATGTGTCGGGAGATATTCTGCTCTCGAAGTCTGCCGCCGAATCGAATGCGGGCGTTCTGGGCCAGGAATATCTCTCATCGAATTTCGCAGTCATCGACATGTGTGGCATGGCACTCTATCTGCGGCATCCCGATTCACGATAAGTTCAGTTTGTCATGTTGAGCGAAGCGAAACATCTCTGGTTATGTCGTAGTGCGCTGCCGCAGCCAGAGGATCAGAGATTCTTCGCTTCGCTCAGAATGACAGGAACCCTCTGAAGCTCCGTGTTCACCGTTTGATCATTTTCGGAACAGTCGCCTTAACGAGACTCGTGAATGCAGCTACAGCGCTGTTTGATGCCGAATCGCTCAACCGCAAGAGACCAATATCCAGTCCAAGTTTTTTTCCCTGCAGCCGGATCGCCTTCAATTTCAGACTTTCTCTTCCTCGTAATGCGATCTTCGGCATTAATGTTGCCGCTCGCAAAGGGGCGAGCGAGCGAAGCAATGTTTCAATTGCATTGATCTCGGCCACGATGTGAGGACGGACCTGATGTCTTCGACAAATTTCATCCGTCATCCTGCGCATCACGAAAGTGTCCGGCAACTGGAGGAGGCGTTGCTGGTGCAATTGCGAGAAATGAATCACCCGGCGTTTCGACCATGGGTGGTTCTCCGCCACGACCAAGGCAAATTCATCGGTGCAAAGGCGCTCGTAGCGCAAGTTCGGTGAGTGGCGGGTGAGAAAGCCAAGACCGACGTCCATCCGACCCTCTTCCAGCGCCGTCTCGATCTCGGTTGATGAGATTTCTTCGACGGTGATGCTGATCGCTGGGTAATCGGCCGTAAAAAGGCCAAGAAGATGCGGCACGAGCGGCACATTCAGGACTGGGATAACACCCAAATGCAACGAGCCGCGTAATTCTCCGGGTTCGGTGTTCAGTTCCTGGAGAAAATTCTCCAAGTGATGAAGGACAGCCCGGGCGTGCTCCTTAAAAATCAAACCCTGTGGAGTAAGCAGAATCCGTTTCCCACGGCGCTGAAAAAGAGGCACGCGAAGACCCGTTTCCAAATCCCGCATTTGCTGCGAAACACTTGGTTGCGAAATTCCCAACCGATCAGCCGCCCGGCTGAAGCTCCCCGCCTCGGCCACCGCGAGAAAATAGCGGAGGTGGCGGATATCCAAAGGCTCCGGCATGGGAAAAAGAATATTGTCCGGTGGACTTGCCAAATGCAATCAGCAGCTTGATCGGGAACCAAGGTTCTGCTTCCATAGGCAGAACTTATTGGGCTATTTCCAAAACCTTTGAAAGGTACATTATGACTTCGAAGCTTATTACCGCCGCTTCGCTAAGTGTTCTGCTGGTGGCAGGCTGTAACAAAAACTCCACTTCCACCGTTCGGAATTCAAACAAAGTCCGGGTCGGTTACATCGGTCTGACGTGCGAGGCGCCGATTTACGTCGCCTACGAGAAAGGCTTCTTCAGGGAGGAAGGGCTCGAGCCTGAACTGGTGAAGTGCAATTGGGCAACTTATAAAGATGCGCTGGCGCTTGGCAGCTACGACATCACTCATCACCTGGTAATGTACTTCCTTAAACCGATCGAGCAGGGTTTGGATGTACGATTCCTCGCCGGAATTCATCGCGGATGTCTTCGCGTCCAAGCAGGCGTGAAAACAAATATTCACACAATCGAGGATCTGAAAGGCAAGCGAATTGGTGTACCGGGAATGGGCACGCCACCGTTCGTCTTCGCGAATCGTGTCTTCGGAACCCATGGAATTGATGCCGGAAAAGATATTACTTGGAAAGTTTTTCCCGCGGGTGAATTAGGTCTGGCAATCGACAAAGGCGAAGTTGACGCCGTCTGCAACGCGGAACCAATCGGAAGCCTGCTGATCGCCGAGGGGAAGGTGAGAAATATTGCCGACCAGATAACGGATGCGCCTTACAAAGACGAGTATTGCTGCGAGGTGATTGCGAACGGCAAATGGGTGGACGCCAATCCTGACACTGCAGCTAGAGCAACGCGTGCTTTATTAAAAGGCGCCAAATGGGTCGAGACCAACCCGAAGGCAGCGGCGATCATGGCGGTGGAGAAAAAGTATCTCGCGTCAACACCCGAATTGAACACTGTCGCCCTCGCGCGTTTGCGTTACATCCCCAGCGTCCAGCTGGCGGAGGAGTCGGTGCACACTGCCGGCCGGGAAATGAAAGTCGCCAAGATGCTTTCACCGGAGACCGATACCGAAGCGCTTGCCAAGCGAGCCTTCATGCATCTTCCGGGCATTACAGACGAATGGATTAAGAGCCTGGAGGTGGAAAAAATTGCCGGAGCCCAGGTGTCACCCGACGAAGATATCAGATTAATCGCGGCGTTGATCCAGAAAGACACGGCAGATTCGTGCTGTCGAAGAAAAATGTTCGATCAGCCGGACCAAGATGCGCCGAATCTGGCCGATCCTGACGCACAGTGCCTTGAGAAAAATACGGTAGCCGCACAGAAGTAAGCGAATCGGGCGACAGCCGGCACCGGTAGGGTTTGACACATGAAGGTAACACGCCGCTGTTTTTCGCCTCTCCCCTGTTTAGGGGAGAGGATTAAGGTGAGGGGCTTTTGGAAATCTCGTATGCGCCAGTTCCTCTGGAAGAAACCCTCACCCTCCTCCTCTCCTTGGAAGGGCGAGCCGAGCCACGCGCCGCAAGCACACATGACTTTCGGCCCAAACACGACCGGACTCTATCTCATAAATGGCGCTGTCATGTTGAGCGGAGCGGAACCTCTCTGTCTATTGCTGCGCGGACGATGGCCGAGAATGATCCGAGATTCTTCTCCCGCGATTACGGGATCAGAATGACATTTATGGCGGACCTTGTACGGAGCGACGCCCCCGCGCTCACCAAGAGCGAATCGACATTGCCTTGGCCAATGCAGTTGGCTGTTCCCGCCGCAAGCCTGATTACGTTCGGAGTTCACTTGCTGTTATCAAAACAGTCGCCGCCGGTTGAGACACATTCTTACATGTTGCTGTTTGGGGAAATTCTCGGCGTCTCAATTGTTCTCGCTATCCTGCAAAGTTTCTGGCCGGGATTGCGGCAATGGATGCGGCACATGTGGCCGATTTTTACGGCCGCAATTCTGTTATTTGGTGTTTGGGACGTGATTACGTTGGGCTTGCATTTGCTTCCGCTCCCGTACTTTCCCGGGCCCGCGGCGATATTACGCAGTCTGATTAGCGATCGCGCGCTTTTGCTTGATAGCACCTGGCACTCGCTCGTTTTGCTCCTGAGTGGGTACACACTTGGCGTGATGGTTGGACTGGTCAGCGGCGTGTGCATCGGCTGGTCGACTTCCGTGCGCTATTGGGGAATGCCGCTACTTAAAGTTGTAGGGCCGATCCCAGCCACAGCATGGATCCCTCTTGCGATGGTTGTATCCCCTTCCGCGATCGCATCCGCAGCGGGATTAATCGCACTCGCGGTGTGGTTCCCTGTTACAATGTTGACTGCCTCCGGGATTTCCAATACTCGCGCGTCCTACCTTGACGTCGCTCGAACGCTCGGCGCCGGACGCGCCTATCTCATCTTCCGAGTCGCGGTTCCAGCCGCGGTTCCGAACATTTTTATCGGCTTATTCATGGGTCTGGGTGCCTCTTTTCTGACTCTTGTGGTTGCGGAATCCATAGGGGTTAAATCCGGTCTCGGCTGGTATGTAAGTTGGGCGCAAGGCTGGGCCGAATACGGCAAAGTCTTCGCTGCCCTGATCATCATGGCAGCATTCTTCTCAACGTTGATGACGCTTCTGTTTAAGGCACGCGACCGCATGCTCGTCTGGCAAAAAGGCATCATCAAATGGTAGCGCCAGTTGAGATCGAAGCGTCCTCGGTCCGGGTTCAGCAGATCAGCAAGAGCTTTCCGGTGCCCGACGACCCGCTCACGCGTCGGGAAGCTCTCAGTGATATTTCGTTATCGCTAGCGCCGGGAGAATTGGTTTCGCTCATTGGCCCCAGCGGCTGCGGCAAGTCGACCCTTCTTCGACTTATTGCCGGTCTGGATACTCCAGACTCGGGGCAACTGTTAGTGGGCGCCGATCCAATTAACGAGCCGAGGGCGGAACGTGGTCTTGTTTTTCAAGATCCAAACTTGTTTCCGTGGTTGACTGTTCGCCACAACATCGAAGCTGGGCTCGTCGCGCGCGGAGTATTGCGCGAAAAACGAAATGAAGTCGACGAATTCATGCGGCTGGTCGGACTCGAGGCATTTGCCGACGCGTATCCTCATCATCTCTCTGGGGGCATGGCCCAGCGTGTTGCTCTGGCACGCGCACTCATCAATCACCCGAAAGTTCTCCTCCTCGACGAACCGCTCGGCGCGCTCGACGCCTTCACGCGCATGCGCATGCAGGACGAAGTGCTGCGCCTCTGGGAGAATCGCCGCACTACGATGCTGCTCGTCACCCACGATATCGACGAAGCCATCTATATGAGCGATCGCATCCTCATCATGACCCCGGCGCCCGGCCACATCGATCGCAAGATCGAAATCGATCTGTCACGCCCCCGCGACCGCACCAGCGGACCATTTGTCCGATTGCGGAGTCAGATTCTCGACCATCTGCACCTGGCCGGTAAAACTACCGCTGACGCCTCAGCCTAACGACCACGCCCGATGTTGTCAGCGTCCTTCCAGCAAGAGCGACACATCGAAACTGGCGATCCTAAATGGTACGGGC
>DATASP010000209.1:0-3613 GCA_036269155.1 Candidatus Udaeobacter sp. | reverse complement strand
TAACCGGAGCATCTCGGCAATGTGAGTATCCTTGAAATAGAGCTGGCCGGTCCGCTCGTTGTATTCCTTGTCGAACGTACCGCCGGTGGCGAGGATTCGAATAGCCATGGAATGTTTGCGCGAAACGAGTCTCGGGCACGGCTTGCCGCCAGCCAATCAAAAATTAAGAAAGTTAAGAAATAAGAGGTCGTGTCTAAACATTTAACATTCGCTGTTGGAACCCTGCTCAACTATTTTCGCGAAGTACGCTTGTGTTGAGGCAAGTTCCATGGACCAAACAGATTCAAATACCGGTGCCGCCGATCGGGAGTCGGTGCACACTCGCGTGTTGAACGCATTCGATTTCATCTGGTGCTGTTGTCGTTCGTCTACGCGGCGGCGGTGACGCATGTGCTCTCGACCGCGGGCGAGATCATCATCGCCTCTAAACGCATCCGACTATCGTGGTTCTGACAGAGAAAGAGAGAAACACAATCGTTTGGACGAGGCGCGGAATGGTTTGAGCCGCTCGCAATCGCACTCTAAGATCTAAATCGCATGCCGGAGCCACCGAAAGCGAACCTGCGTCTCGAGATCGCGCACGTCCTTTTTGTCGACATCCTCGGGTATTCCAGCCGCCCAACCGATGAACAGCAAGGTCTAGTCGAGCAACTCAACCAGGTCGTCCGCAGTTCGGACGAGTTCAGCAGAGCCGCAGCCGCCGGGCGACTAAAAAAGATTCCGACTGGCGACGGAATGGCGCTCATCTTTTATAACAGTCCCGAGCAGCCGGTCGAGTGTGCCGTGGAAATCAGCCGCGTTTTGCGACACCATCCCGATTTGCCGGTCCGGATGGGTGTGCACAGCGGGCCAGTGAGCGCCGTGACCGACGTCAACGATCGGGTCAACGCGGCCGGGGTCGGGATTAATGTCGCCCAACGATTGATGGACTGTGGCGACGCCGGTCATATCCTGCTGTCGAAGCGAGTCGCGGAAGATCTGCAACACAACGGACGATGGCGGCCACATCTGCATGATCTGGGTGAGGTGGAAGTGAAACACGGCGACCGCGTTCATGTTTTTAACTTCTATACAGGTGACGCGGGCAATTCAGATCCGCCAAAGAAATTGATCGAGGCAAAACCGCATCACCGGCCAACGGCGGTGCCATCACCGGAAAAAGTCGCGCAGGGAGGACGCTTTTCCATCTGCGTTCTGCCGTTCGCGAACATGAGTGGCGACACGGAGCAGGAATATTTCAGCGATGGAATCAGCGAGGACATCATTACTGACTTGAGCAAGGTCTCGGCATTGCATGTCGTTTCGCGCAATACCGCGTTCACTTTCAAAGGCAAGCCGGTGGATGTTCGCCAGGTGGCCGGTCAGCTCAACGTCACTCATGTTTTGGAAGGCAGCGTGCGCAAGGCGGCCAGACGTGTCCGGATCACGGCGCAGTTAATCGATGCGGCGAATGACAAGCATCTTTGGGCTGAACGCTATGATCGCGACCTCAACGACATCTTCGCGCTGCAGGACGAGATCTCTCGCGCGATTGTCGATGCGCTGAAAGTAAAACTTCTGCCCGAGGAGAAGAAGGCGATTGAGAAGCACGGCACTGACAACGTGGATGCTTACAATCTTTACCTGATGGCGCGCCAGGCGTACGCAACAGGCTTCGAAGGAGATAATCGGCGCAATCAAGTGATCGTGCGGTTGTGTCGACGTGCGACGGAAATTGACCCGAATTATGCTGACGCATGGGCGCTGACAGCGTTGGCGGAAATGCTGCTCGGTTCGACCATTGCGCAAGATACCGAGGGCGGCCTGTCCGCGGCTGAACGCGCCCTTTCTCTTAACCCCGATTTGGCTGAAGCCCATGCGGTGAAGGCGAGGATCTTATGGGGGGAGCGTCGCGAAGAAGCATTCAGGGAGATCGACACTGCTCTTCGTCTCGATCCTGAGTCCCACGAAGTGAACAAATGCGCGGGCGTGTTGAGGTTCAGGCAAGGGCGGCTGGAAGAAGCGATTCGCTACTTCGAAAAGGCGCTGGCGCTCGAGGACATGGACTTTGCTTCGGCAGGCTTGTTGATTACCTGTTACACTGCCTTGGGACAGAAAGAGGCAACCAAACGCGCGGCGGAAGTCGCGTTGGTGCGCGTCGAAAAAGTCCTGGCGCAGGATCCAAATAACGGCTCGGCCATGGGCCATGGCAGTGATGCCCTCGCCGTGTTAGGTCAGGGCGAACGCGCTAAAGAATGGATGGGGCGGGCCTTGCTCATCGATCCGGAAAACATGTCGATGCGCTACAACTTTGCCTGCGCCCTCGCTACGCATTTGAAGGACAACGAAGCCGCGCTGGAGATGCTTGGTCCCGCGTTCGAACGGATGAACGCCGAGCTTGTCCATCACGCCAAAGTTGATCCTGATCTCAGCCCGCTCTGGGACGATCCCCGGTTCCAAGCCATGCTGGCAGCCGCCGAGCGTCGGCTCGGAACTCAGACTAACCGGGAATAAACTCGAATAAGGTGGATCGGCCCGTGTGATTTGCACGCGGTCGGGCCCTGGGGACATAGTATCGATCGCGTTCTATTTCTCCATGGCGAGGTCGATCGGCATTGATCGAGTCCTTCTATAACTCCGGCAAGCCGGTCGCCGCAGTTTGCCATTCACCGGCAGTTTTCCACAAGGTCACCTGCAAAGGTGAGCCTCTGGTGAAAGGAAAGCGCGTCACGGGCTTTACCAACGGCGAAGAAGAAGCTGTTCAGCTCACTCATGTTGTTCCCTTCCTGGTCGAGGACGAACTGAAGCGAGTAGGTGGCCTCTATGGGAAGGCTGCTGATTGGGCGCCATTCTCAATGATCGATGGGCGCATCGTCACTGGACAGAATCCCGCATCGTCCACCTCCGCGGCTCGAGATCTCCTAAGTGTGCTGACTGCGGAAAGGCGACCTAAGATGTCACGCAAAGAAATAGCGCCGACGACTAAGGCAGCAAGCGAACAGTTCTACGTCATCAATCGGGGCAGGCTGATTTCAGAGCAATTCTCCCGGAAAGGCCGAAAACGCGACCGAAGTAATCGTTCCGGTTGGCGAAGGGAAGGGTGCTAAGGCCGTTGTTTGCGGAACGGAAAAGCGGCACGAGAATTTACGGCCCGCATGAGCAAACCGAAGCGAATCCAGCGCAGCCGCGCGAAAGGCTGGAAAATGCCGGCGAACGCCATCTACGTCGGTCGACCGACTGTTTGGGGAAACCCGTACGTGGTGGGCTCGCAACTGATGAACGGCGAAACGCTCACGGCCGAAAAAGCCGTCGAGTTATACGAGCAGCACCTCGCTGATAATTTTAGCGAGGGCGACATCCGCCACTGCCTGCACGACAAAGATCTCGCCTGCTGGTGCGCGCTCGACGAGCCGTGTCACGCGGACGTGCTGCTGCGGATCGCGAACTCACGGCCGAAGTAGCCCTCGCGGATTTTCGCAAACGCACAGAATGCGCGACGTTGCTCGCCCGTGAGCGATATTCCGATTACCGAGAAACTCCTCCTCAATGCAGGGGGATGGCAGGCGATGAAGCCTGCGCGCGAGTTGCTAAAAAGCGGTCGCGTCTCTGAGGCTAAATACGAGGCGCCGCTGTT
>DATASP010000208.1:0-4905 GCA_036269155.1 Candidatus Udaeobacter sp. | reverse complement strand
CCTTGCCAAAATGCTGGACCGTAAATGAGCAGAATCGTGCTGCCCGCGAGCGACAGGACCGCAACGAGCGGCAACAAAATCCACAGCATCCACTGAGCGAGCCGCGCGTAAGTCACAGCCGCAATTTCGTGATTGCCCGTCGCCGTCATTCCCGCTACGACCGGCGCAAAAATGGGATTGAAAGTTTGATTGACCTTTCGCAGTCCGTTCGCGGTGCCGATGACTGCACTGTAGATACCGACGGTCGCAAGGGTCACACCGGGCGCGCGTCCAACGAAGTAACCGAGCATGAGAAGGTCCAGCCTGGCAATGAACGCGTTAATCAGTTGATAAATGCTGATTGGAGCACCGTACGCGATAAGCGACCGTGCTTCGCCCAGAGGGGAAACAACGTCCGTGTGTGTCGGAATATGGCGAAACAACTTTGAGGCAAGCGCGAGTGCAATCAGTCCTGATGCTGCGGTTCCAACGATTGCAGCCACCTCCGGCGAGGACTCTTTGAAGCCGACAGCGAGTGCAAGCAAGAATGCGAGTGTTGTCGCAATTGGCTCGGTCATTCCGCGAGAGTAGATGTCGTGTTGCATTACCTTCATCCCGCGCGAGATCGCAGTCCTGATTCGATACAGAGCCAGACCTGGCATCGCGCAGAGGACCAGCGCGAGCGCCGAAACCATTTGCGGCTGTACGTGAAGGCGGTCGTTAAAAAACCGTAGGCCCACGATCACAATGCCAGCAGTGATAATAGACTGCGCAACTCCCAAGACGACAGCGATTCGAAAAAGCGCCCGGCTTCTCGCGCGGTCGCCCACGGCCTCCGAGCGTGCGATGAATGTGGTGATCGTATTGTCGAGGCCAAGGACACCGATCTTGCTGATGATGTCGGTAGTGGACCACGCAACGGAGAATATCCCGAGTGCCGCCGGACCGAGCAGCCGCGCGACGAGAAACGTGAATATGCCGCGGAAATTCGATGCCAACATCGCGATGGTGTTCAGGAAGGCGCCGCGTTTCAGCTCCACGCCGGTTTGGTCCACGCGCGCGGGTGCGTCCGTTGCCGGAGGCGGAACATCGAGCAAAGCTTCCGTCGGGCTCACTGACCCCTTGCGAAGCCGGTCAGCCCTTTGGGCAATTTCAAGATTAGATGGCATGAGAAGGCGCCCGGTGATTCACGTTCCGGCAGAATACTCTCGATCAAAGACAACCGTGACGTAAAAGATTTTTCGCCAAACGCAATTTCCCGTTCCTGCGCACTAGTGAACGCAGCCGTTGACGCTATATTGACTGTCGGGTGGTTTGCGTCATGGCACCGCGGCAACTGTCGATCAAGTCGGGATTGTTCTATACGGCGCTATTGTCGTGGTTCCTGTGCATAGCGATCATTTGCCTTCGCGTCGGTCTGCATCCCGGTGCGCATTCTGTCTTCACTGAATACCGCGATGCGGGTGGAGCATGGCTTCGCGAAACGCAGATTTATGGAACCAAAGCGACGTTCTTGTACAGCCCGCTCATTGCCGCGCTTTATTCGCCTTTTGCACTTATCTCGCACAATGCATCTGAAGTAATCTGGAGGTTGCTCATGGGTCTTGCCCTGCCGCTCGCACTTTGGTTTAACGCCAGGGAACTGTTCCGCCTTTCAAAGTACGAGTTTGCCTGTCTTCTCTTACTTATCCTACCGCTCACGGTAAGTAATTTGAACAACGGACAGGCAAACATCATCCTCATAGTGCTCCTTCTCCTCGCCACCAGCGCCGCATCGCAATCGCGCTGGTTAACATGTGCTTTCTGTGCCTCTTTCGCAGTGTACTGGAAGATATACCCGATCGCATTCGCCCTGTTACTCATTGTTATTTTTCCGAAAGAGCTATCCGTTCGGCTCCTTTTGGGGCTGGTTGGTCTGTTTGCCGTCTCCCTCTTACTTCAGAAGCCGTCTTATGTGCTGCGGGAGTATGGTAGCTGGTTCGCAAGTCTTACCTCCGATCGCCGCCGAGAGCTTGAATACTACGGGAGATGGCGTGACTTTTATCTATTGCTCCGGCTGATAGGAATCCCGATCTCCGGCGTGTGGTGGACAATTGTGCAAGTAATCGCTGGAGTCATTGCCGCTACGATTTGCCTCGTTGGAACCATTCTGCGCTGGCCGCTCGTGACGCTCCTTTTCTGCGCAATGTCGCTTGCCAGTGTCTGGATGTTGCTTTTCGGCCCCGCAACCGAAGCTGCCACTTACGCCCTGATCGCCGTTCCATCTGCCTATTTACTAATTTCCGGCTGGTCTGACGACGCGCAGATGGCATTGCAAATTACCAGTACCGTAACCTATCTCGGGTTCATTAGCGCGGATATGTTAAATTCCTGGTTTCACATCAAACGGAACCTTCAGCTCATCCACGCGATTCAACCTTGCTTCACTCTTTGTTTTTGCGCGGCACTCTTCTTCTGGTTGAAGCAACATTTGTTCAATACAGGAGAAGAATCTAGGAGTGCGAGCGAAAGCTCCGCGTAGCGACGTCAATTTTTCCAGGCGCTCCCATGACGGTGTGATTCCCAGGAGCAAATCTGCCGAAAATAATGCAGCGCGATTCAATTGACGTGCTGCCGAAATCAATGCTCTGCCAATCGCACGGCTAGGATGTAGGCGATGATGGCTTCACGCTCATGCGGTTTCAGACTCGCCCGACGCGACATGCTATTCACGATCTCCGGCCAATCTTCGGTGTTGTAACGCCAGAATTAGCGTCTCTATTTTAAGATCCTTCGGGTGAACGTTTCGCGTAATTGTCAAAGCGCGTCTTCGCGCAACGAATCGCATCCCCGATCGAGTTCAGGAAGTGGAACGGTGATGCCGCGTTGACAGTTGCGACAAAGCCCCAACTCCAACCGACTTTGCTGAGATTGTCAGCGATGATTTCTCAGTAATTCTGAGCAAGAGCGTTTTGATTCATCTTTGACCAGAAATATGCTCAGAGCAGCGGACGCCTGAACATTCGCGATCATACAGCCTTGACGCTACAATCGACTGCTGGGATCGCCAAAATTTTTTCGCCAAGCGTTTTGGTCACGCATCAGTGGATGACGACAGCCTTTATTGCATCGAACGGCGGCTGTCGCTACACTCCGTTCCGCCCAAACAGCATGAGCATTCCTCACCAAGCTAAAAGGTTTAGCAAGGATTGACTCTCTTAGGAGGGCCAGAAAATGGATCTCCCAGTCGGCATTCCAACTTTGCAACGCACCGATCGCTGGGTTGGTGGGCCGCTTTGCGCGATTCTAACGCTTTTCAGAAAAATTCTTGAATCTACTGGACGGCCAGGGCCGCGCCAGGTTGAGCGCATTCTCTTCGTCAAGTTCGCGGAGCAAGGCTCAACCGTTCTCGCCTATCCCGCAATTCTGCGTGCGATCGAAATGGTTGGACGTGAAAACGTTTACTTCGTCGTATTCGAAGATAATCGCTTCATCCTCGACGTGATGGAAATTATTCCCGATGGAAATGTGATAACAATCGCGACGAAGAATCTTTTCGGACTCGCGACTGGTGCGCTGCGGGCGGTGCTGCAGGTGCGGAAAATCGGCATAGACGCGGTCGTTGATATGGAATTTCTGACACGCTTCTCCGCGATGCTGACGTTCATGACCGGCGCCAAATCACGTGTGGGTTTTCATACTTTTTTTGGCGATGGACCGTACCGCGGCGACTTGATGACGCATCGGCTTTTGTACAATCCTCATCTCCACACAAGCCAGATGTTCGAAGCCATGGTTGAAGCATTGACCCGCGACCCGGCGTTGCTCCCGACGTTCGACTTTACGCCTTCTGCAAACCAACCGCTGGCAACATTTAGGCCCTCCCTGTCCGAAGTTGCTGAAATCAATGCTCTGCTACAACGCGAAAATCCTCGTATCGGTTCTGCGCCACTTATCCTGCTCAATCCGAACGCGAGCGACTTGCTGCCGCTGAGGCGGTGGCCGTCTTTGCGTTATGTCGAACTTGCACAGCGATTGCTCGAACGTTACCCGGACTTGTTTATTGGGTTTACCGGTGCACCGGCTGAAGCGCCTGCTAATAACCGACTTGCAGACGAGGTCGGCTCGTGTCGCGTCGTCCAGCTTGCAGGGAAAACGACTCTACGACAATTACTAGTGCTTTACACGCGCAGTGACGTTTTGGTAACGAATGACAGTGGCCCGGCTCATTTTGCCTCGATGACCCCGATTCGCGTCGTCGCGTTGTTCGGGCCGGAGACACCGGCACTATTTGCGGTGCGATCGCCAAACGCGACCGCCTTATGGGCTGGCATCGCGTGCAGTCCGTGCGTGAATGCCTACAACAACCGGCAATCGGTCTGCCGCAACAATCTTTGCATGCAAGCAATCACAGTCGATGATGTTTTTACAGAAGTTACCCGCATTCATGATTCTCTTAAGCGGACCACATCCAGAAATTAATCTGCCGAATGATGGGTGTGCCAACTGACAGCCTGCGACGATTTCGTCTCGCCGTCCTCGGGATTGTCGTTCTCACAATCGCGATTCGCCTTCCAGCCCTCGTTTATCCGCGTCCAATCGACAGTGAAGCAATGTATTCCGTTGTAGCAAATGAGATCGTTGACGGAGGTCGACCCTACATTGACGCGGTAGAGCGCAAACCGCCGCTACTTTTCTGGACCTATGCCGGAATTTTCGAAGTAGCAGGCGAATTTAATTGGAGGGCGCTTCATTTCGTGGCGCTGCTATGGACTCTCTCCGCGATGGCCGGCCTCTATGTAATTGGTCGTAATCTGTTTAATCGTAATACGGGTTTGATTGCCGCGCTCTTCTACAGTCTTTTCCAACCCTGGTGGTATTGGAAGAACCTTTCGTTTGACGGCGAGATGCTGATGAATCTGCCCATCATCTGGGCGTGGGCAATCG
>DATASP010000207.1:0-6647 GCA_036269155.1 Candidatus Udaeobacter sp. | reverse complement strand
GCGCTCAGCGCGGTCATCCGAGATTTTTTTGGGCGTTCGCAGCTCTCGCAATTCATGGATCAAACAAATCCGCTCGCGGAATTGACGCACAAGCGCCGCTTGTCGGCGCTTGGACCTGGAGGTCTCAGCCGGGAGCGTGCGGGATTCGAAGTGCGCGACGTTCATCCTTCGCATTACGGGCGCATTTGTCCGATCGAGACTCCGGAAGGGCCAAACATCGGGTTGATTAGCTCGATGAGCACGTTTGCCCGCATCAATGAGTTCGGGTTCATCGAGACGCCCTATCGGAAGGTGGAAAAGGGCCGCGTGACGGATGAGATAGAATATCTTACCGCTGATCGAGAAGAGAATTTCCTCGTCGCGCAAGCCAATGCGCCTATTGACGGACGTGGCCATTTCACCGGGGAAAAAGTATCTGTGCGCTATCGTGGCGATTTTCTTGAAGTCGATCCCGCCAAAGTGAATTATATGGATGTGTCGCCGAAGCAGCTCGTCTCGGTGGCAGCAGGCCTGATTCCGTTCCTTGAACACGACGATGCAAATCGGGCGCTAATGGGTTCCAACATGCAACGCCAAGGTGTGCCGCTGGTCGTTTCCGAAGCGCCACTCGTAGGCACTGGGCTGGAAGAAAAAGTGGCGCGAGACTCGCACGCTGTTGTTCTGTCTATCGAGAGTGGCAAGGTCGCCTCAGTTACAGCGGACCAGATTGTTGTCACGAAAGATGGTCACCTGCCCGAGAGCAAAAGGAAACTTAAGACCGACCCGGAAGCCGGGATTTACGTTTACGAACTGCGCAAGTTCATGCGCTCAAACGCCGGCACCTGTGTAAATCAAAAACCGATCGTGCACAAAGGCCAGCACGTGAAACGTGGCCAGGTCATCGCCGATGGTCCGAACACTGATCGTGGGGAGCTTGCGCTGGGACGCAATGTGCTAGTCGCATTCATGCCGTGGAACGGATACAACTTCGAAGATGCGATCATGATCTCGGAAAAGGTGGTGAAGGAAGACGTTTATACTTCCATCCACATTGACGAATTCGAGATCGGCGCGCGCGATACCAAGCTCGGGCCGGAGGAAATTACGCGGGACATTCCAAACGTTAGTGAAGAAGCTTTGCGCAATCTGGGGCCGGATGGCGTAGTGCGCGTGGGAGCGGAAGTGAAGC
Organism: Candidatus Udaeobacter sp.; assembly: GCA_036269155.1. Classification (GTDB taxonomy): domain Bacteria; phylum Verrucomicrobiota; class Verrucomicrobiia; order Chthoniobacterales; family UBA10450; genus Udaeobacter. The sequence continues at coordinate 5,479 of DATASP010000207.1, read as the reverse complement.
CGGGCGATATCCTGGTTGGAAAAATCACGCCGAAGAGCGAGACAGAATTAGCGCCGGAAGAACGCCTGCTTCGCGCGATCTTTGGCGAGAAAGCAGCGGACGTGAAGGATACATCGCTTACGGTCCCCTCTGGCACCTACGGGATCGTGATGGACGTGAAGGTCTCGTCCCGTCGCGAAGTCTCACGTGAAAAGCTCACGCCGGCGGAAACCAGACGACAGCTTAAAACCATCAGCGAAGAGCATAAGCGAAAGAAAGAGGCGCTGATTGAACAATTGACCGATTCGCTTTCGAATGTCCTGCTGGGCGAAAAAGTCCCGCTTGACGTGGTAAACGCTAAGAACGGTGAAATCATTATTCCAGCCAATCGCAAAATCACCAAAACGCTGTTGCGCAAGCTGGCGACGGCGCATGATCACGTCGAGATCGATCCAAGTCCGATCCGCAACAGGATCCGTGAAATCATTGGCTCGTACGAGCACAAGTTTGCGGAGCTTGAGCTGGAGCGCGATCGCGCGACCGACAGGGTAGAAAGCGGAGACGATATCGATCCGGGAATCATCAAGCAGGTGAAGGTTTATATCGCCAGCAAGCGGAAGCTCAGTGTCGGCGACAAGATGGCTGGGCGCCACGGCAACAAAGGCGTGGTCGCCCGAATCGTGCCTGAAGAAGACATGCCTTTCCTGGCAGACGGAACACCAGTTGAAATTGTGCTTAATCCGTTGGGGGTTCCCAGCCGTATGAATGTGGGGCAAGTTTTGGAAACACACCTGGGCGTTGCTGCAAAGGCGCTCGGATTCAAAGTCGCGACTCCGGTGTTTGACGGAATCAAGGAGAAACAGATCGGCGAATACTTGAAGGATGCCAGAAAGAAGGAGGGCTTCACCTGGGTGCAGGACAATGGTAAAGCGCGTCTTTTTGATGGGCGCACTGGCGATCGGTTCGATCAGGAAGTCGTGGTTGGCCACATCTACATGATGAAGCTCGGTCACCTTGTCGCGGACAAGATTCATGCCCGCGCAGTCGGACCGTATTCGCTTGTTACTCAGCAGCCCCTTGGCGGCAAAGCACAATACGGGGGCCAACGCTTTGGCGAAATGGAAGTCTGGGCTCTTGAGGCGTACGGCGCCGCCTACACTTTACAGGAACTGTTGACTGTTAAGTCTGACGATGTGCAAGGCCGAACCCGGATTTACGAATCGATCGTGAAAGGCGACAACTCGCTCGAAGCGGGTACGCCCGAATCGTTCAACGTCCTGATTAAAGAAATGCAGAGCCTCGGCCTCGACGTAAAGGTGGGCGGACAGCCGCCCAGCTTTCTGGAAAGCGTCGCATAATTTTTAAAATCATAATCATTCGAGAAAATCATGAACGAACATTCCTGGCGTGAGTTAGTGGGCGAAGAGCGTCCCGTGGGTTTTGATCAAGTCGCGATCGGTGTTGCGTCGAGCGACACGATGCGATCGTGGAGCAAAGGGGAAGTCAAGAACCCGGAGACGATCAATTACCGGACATTCAAACCGGAGAAGGGTGGCCTTTTCTGCGAACGCATTTTTGGTCCTACGCGGGATTGGGAATGCTCGTGTGGAAAATACAAGCGCATAAAGCATAAGGGAGTGATCTGCGACAGGTGTGGCGTAGAAGTCACCCTGGCGCGCGTCCGCCGCGAACGGATGGGACACATCGAATTGGCGGTGCCCGTTTCGCACATCTGGTTTTACAAGTGCATGCCTTCGCGGATCGGGCTCATGCTCGACATGAGCGCGCGCCAGCTCGAGCGCGTTATCTATTACGAAGATTACATCGTCATTGATCCGGGCAAGACGCCACTGCAGAAGACACAGCTGCTCAATGAAGTCGAGTACCGCGAGGCGCAGGAGCAATATGGCGAAGATTTCGTTGCCGGCATGGGCGCTGAAGCAATTCGGAAACTCCTGGCCGAGATCGACCTTAACAAGCTCAATAAAGAGCTTGAGAAAGCGATGGGTGCCACGAAGAGCAAGCAGATTCGCAAGAAACTAGCCAAGCGTCTCAAGCTCGTACAAGGATTCCAGAATTCGCACGCGCGGCCAGAGTGGATGATTCTCGACGTGTTGCCGGTGATTCCACCGGATTTGCGTCCTTTGGTTCCCCTTGAAGGCGGCCGTTTTGCGACGTCGGACCTGAACGATCTCTATCGCCGGGTCATTAATCGTAATAACCGGCTCAAAAACCTCCTCCTCCTCAAAACACCAGACGTCATCATTCGCAACGAAAAGCGAATGCTCCAAGAGGCTGTAGACGCTTTGTTCGATAACGGTAGACACGGTCGCGCCGTGACTGGCGCCGGCAATCGGCCTCTGAAATCGTTGAGCGATATGCTGAAAGGTAAGGGCGGTCGGTTTCGCCAGAACCTGCTCGGCAAACGCGTCGACTACTCAGGTCGGTCCGTGATTGTCATCGGCCCGGAGTTGAAGCTGCATCAATGCGGGTTGCCAAAGAAGATGGCGCTCGTGCTTTTCGAGCCGTTCATTATTCGACGGCTGAAAGATCTCGGGTACGTGCACACGGTGCGCAGCGCGAAAAAGATGATCGAGCGCCAGACGCCTGAGGTCTGGGACATTCTTGATGAAGTTACCAAGGGCCATCCGGTATTGCTCAACCGCGCGCCTACTTTGCATCGATTGTCAATTCAAGCGTTTGAACCACAATTGATCGAGGGCGAAGCCATTCGCATTCATCCGCTGGTTTGCACCGCTTACAATGCGGACTTCGACGGAGATCAGATGGCGGTGCATGTGCCGCTCTCAGTCGAGGCCCAAATGGAAGCGCGCATGCTTATGCTCGCTCCGAATAACATTTTCTCTCCCTCCAGCGGCAAACCTATTACCACGCCTTCTCAAGACATCACGCTCGGCTGCTATTACCTGACTCAAAATCCCAGAAGTCTAGGTAAAGATGGGCAGCGCTTACCGCTGTTTGGGGATGCAGCCGAAGTAGAATTTGCCGTGGCAGAGGGCAGCGTTCATGCGCATGACAGGATCCGGATTAGCAACCCTGATTTTGGTAAACAGACCATCTACGGGAATGCTGAAGCGAAAACCATCGAGACAACGCCAGGCCGAGTCATTTTCAATCAGATTTGGCCGACCCAACTTGGATTTTTTAACAAGGCTGCCGGCAAAAAGCAGCTTAGCGATATTATCTGGCGGTGTTACCAAATCGCTGGGCCAGTGGAGACCGTCGCCACGTTGGATAAACTCAAGGAACTCGGTTTTAGGGAGGCGACCCGCGCCGGCATTTCGATTGGAATCTCGGACATGATCATTCCAAAGAAGAAAGAAACCGAATTGGAGAACGCTTACAAGCAGGTCCGCCAGGTGGAACAGCAATATCGCAAGGGTATCATCACGGACGGTGAGCGCTACAACAAGATCATCGATATCTGGACGCACGCCGGTGATCAGATCTCTAACGTAATGTTCCGCGAGCTAGAGGAAAATCAGGAACGGAAAGAGTATAATCCCATTCATCTGATGGTCGATTCGGGCGCGCGCGGAAATCGCCAGCAGGTGCGTCAGCTCGCAGGCATGCGCGGCTTGATGGCCAAGCCTTCAGGCGAAATCATCGAGCGCCCGATCACGTCTAATTTCCGCGAGGGACTCAGTGTGCTCGAGTATTTCATTTCCACTCACGGCGCTCGCAAAGGTCTCGCCGATACAGCGCTAAAGACTGCTGACTCAGGCTATCTGACACGCAAACTGGTGGATGCTGCACAGGACGTGATCATCAATGAACAAGACTGCGGCACTGTAAACGGCATCGTGGTGCGTTCCATTTACGAAGGCGATGAGGAAGTCGTGGATCTTGGCCAGCGCATCATCGGGCGTGTCAGTTGCGAAACGATTGCCGATCCCGTTGAAAAGAAGAAGAAGATCGTCAAGGCCAACCAGTACATCGATGAGAAGATTGCCACGGACCTTCAGCGTGTCGGCGTCGAGAGCTTGAAGATTCGTTCTGTTCTTACGTGCGAATGCGGCCGCGGTGTGTGCGCGATGTGTTATGGGCGCAACCTCGCGACCGGGCAGTTCGTCAAACTTGGCGAAGCGGTAGGTATCATTGCTGCGCAATCAATTGGCGAGCCCGGAACACAATTGACCATGCGCACATTCCACATCGGTGGAACCGCCAGCCAGACCTTTAAGCAGCCAATCATCAAGGCGAAGAACGATGGCACGGTGCAGTTTAATGACCTGCGCACGGTGCAGGCGCTCGATGGCAGCTGGATCGTTCTCAACAAAAACGGTTCAATTGGTGTGCATAACGCCGAAGGCCGCGAGCTTGAGCGTTACAACGTCGTCATCGGCTCCATGATCTCCAAAGGCGACGGAGCGACAGTTAAGAAGGGCGAAACTTTCGTTCAATGGGACCCTTACAATGTGCCAATTCTTACGGACAAAGGCGGAAAGATCGAATTCCGCGATATGATTGCCGGTGTCACCATCAAGCGGGACGTCGATGAAGCGACTGGGCTCATGGGCACTGTGATCATCGAGCACAAGGAGGACTTGCATCCGCAGATTGTCATTGCGGATGACAAGAAGGAAGTGCTTGCAAGCTATTCCATCCCGGCTGGCGCTCACGTGATTGTCGAAGAAGGCCAGAAAGTGCGCGCCGGCGCGTTGCTCGCGAAAACGCCGCGCAAGATTGCAAAGACAAAGGACATCACAGGAGGTCTGCCGCGAGTGGCCGAATTATTTGAAGCCCGCCGGCCGAAGGACGCAGCTGAGATTGCCAAGATCGATGGAATTGTTGAGATGGGTGGAACCGCCCGTGGAAAACGACGTCTCATCTTGAAAGATCCCGATACTGGAGCCGAGGAAGAGCATCTGATTCCGCTGACCAAGCATATCATCGTGTTTAAAGGCGATTTTGTGAAGAAGGGTCAGCAACTCACTGAAGGTCCAATCGTGCCGCACGAGATTCTGGAAGTCTGCGGCCCGCAGGAATTGCAGGAGCATTTGGTTAATGAAGTGCAAGAGGTCTACCGGTTGCAGGGCGTGGAAATTAATGACAAGCACATCGAGATCATCGTGCGCCAGATGCTGCGAAAGGTGAAAATTACCGATCCAGGCGATACGCCTTTGCTCTGGGGCGATCAGGTGGACAAACTCGCCTTCGAACAGGAAAACCAAAAGGTCGTCGAAAAGGGCGGTAAACCAGCGGAAGCCGTTCCTGTGTTGCTCGGCATTACGAAGGCGTCACTTGAAACTGACAGCTTTATTTCTGCCGCTTCGTTCCAGGATACGACCCGCGTGCTCACCGAAGCGGCCACGCTCGGTAAGGTCGACAAGCTGCGCGGCTTCAAGGAAAACGTGATTATGGGTCATTTGATTCCTGCCGGGACAGGCTTCCCCGAGCATCGTCAGATCAAGCTCGTCGAAAAAGGCGAGCCGATTGGCGCGCCCGTGATGGAAGAACCCGAGCCACAGCCGGCGAT
>DATASP010000206.1:0-4019 GCA_036269155.1 Candidatus Udaeobacter sp. | reverse complement strand
GAGACCAACCGGTCCCCAAAGCCAAGTCCAAAACACGGCCGAAATGATTAAAGCGATCGGAGAAACTCCCGTGTTCGCACCGTAAACCCAAGGCTCGACAAAGTTTGATGCGATCGCCTCTAACACAATGAACAAAGCGATTGTCATCAGCGGCGTGAACCAACTGCTCGAGATTGCAAACGAAAGTAGCACTGGCAAAAGAGCGCCAACCCAAGGACCGACATAGGGAATGAATCTCAGCACTCCGGCCAACAGTCCCCACAACGCCGCGTTGGGAACTCCGATAAACTGCAGCCCAAATGCAACACAGATGCCGTAACACGTGTTGACGAGGAACTGGGTGGAAAGATAACGCGACACACGACGTCCAGCGTCTTCCATCGCGCGCGTGGTTGTGCTAATACGCCCCTGCCCCATGAGACGAATCAATCGGCCACGAAGATCTTCTCTCTTCAGCAGCATGAAAATTACCAGCAACAGCACCAGCGCAGCGGTGCCGAGGGGACTTAAAATCGCGCTGAGAGTCTCCTGCATTAACTGCGGAATCGCGCTTCGCCCTTCGATGACTTTCACCGGGATAGGACTGGCCACGGGCGTTCTGGTCGAAGAATCACCGCGAGCTCGGTCGGTCGACGGCGCAGGACTGGGCGCTACTAGTTCGTTTTGCAGCACGTGAATACTGGATGAAAATCGCGCCATCGGCCCACCGGCAGGAAGTCTCAGTGATCGGATTTTGGCGACGATGTTCGCCTGGTAATCGGGCAATTTGGCAGCCAGATCGATGACCTGGCTGCCGATGACCCAACTCGCTCCGGCAAAAATCGTGAACATCGCGATGACCGTCACTAACACGGCTGCGATGCGCCCGATCCAACGCTCCAGGCGAGTGACCAACCTGGAAAGTAAAAACGTGATCAGAGTGGCCAGGGCGATTGGCACGAAGACTGATCGCCCGAAGTAGAGTGCAGCAACGACAAATGCGATAAGCAAGAGCCCCCAGATTCCACTCAGCGCGGCGGTGGGGGTTAGCGACGAAGGTCTGGTCCGCATTCGTGGATCGACTGCCCCGGCTCGTTCGATCGTCCGGGGTGAAGGCATTCGCAATTATCCTCTATTAGTAAACGCGCCGGACAGATTGACCGTCCCGCGCAACAACGATGTTATCCTATGGCAATCCTCGCTCCTCCGCGGCCATGAATCGCATCAACGCACGGCTGTGCGTGTGTTGTTGCTGAATTTTTGAGCAGTGATGTGGCACTCGAATTTATTTCACACGGCGCTAAACGCTAGATCCAGTACATCCAGCAGAAAGTCGGCATATGATTTCGTGGAGGCACATAGGCGGAGAAAATCGGATCGTCTGACCGTACAAACCGCCTTCGCCAAGCAATAATCCCGTATTCCGACAGTTCTTCAGCACCTGTCGCTGTTCTTTCGTCGTGCGGTCTTTCATCAGCTGATAATGGAAAGGCGGAAGTTCAGGTGCCTGCATCGTTTCGTGCTCCAGACGCTTCCTTCACATTCAGCAAGCCAGCGCTTGTAGCAACTAGCCCCATCATCATGTAATCCGCATCAGTTTCCTCCTGTAACGGTGTATCCGGCGGCTCGTAAATCTTCAGCCAACTCTGATTCCATCTCGACCGCAGCTTCAAATGGCATCGGGTTTAAATGTTCGTAAAGCTCAGGCATCAGTCGCACGCCATATTTCCTCACGACCCAAGCTGATTTGTAACCGTTCCTGTGATTTTCGAATCGGTGGTCCACCGGAATTCCTGTCATCCCGACATATACACACGGCTTCAGCAGATCGCGTTTCGGATTGAGCCGCAAAATGGAACGATGCTTTGCGACAGCGTCGCTCAGCAGCACGACATAAACGCAGTGGTGAAAGTCCTGTTCCTTCTGACGCGCTGGTTTCTTCCGTTTCAATTCGCAAACAACAAAGCGCGGACACGTTCGGACCGCCAGCCTCTTTGCGCAAGAATCGCATGACTGCGGTGCGCACCAGCATGAGGGCTTTGGCTCGACAGCGAATACGAGGATCTACAAGAAATGCTTTGGCTAAGAGAGCGACTTGGGGGAAACTAGATGCAATAAAATGTGCTTCCGTGTAGTGGCCCTAAGTTTGTTGTTCCCCATTGTGTGCGCGTCCGTAGCTCGCGGCGAATCGAAAGGAGGGAAGATGGGAATCACAGGCGTGATCATGGTCACTCCAATTCGTCCCGGCCCAATTAAGGCAGGATCTGAATCTCCCGCGGCAGCGCCGCTTCCAAACGCAAAATTCAGCGTCAGCAGCGATGAGCAAAAAGTTGCAACCTTCACGACAGATGCTGAGGGTCGCTTCGAGGTTTTGTTAAAGCCGGGTCGTTACGTTGTTTTCCTCGCCGAGAATCGATTCCCAAAGCCGTGCGGGCCGTTCGAAGTTAATGTTGAGTCAGGCAAAATGACGCGGGTGGAATGGCGCTGTGACTCAGGAATGCGGTGAAATCGCTTTTGTAAAACAGTCCGCGCGTGTAGGAACACCAATTTCTCCTTTGTTGCGATCAGCGCAGTTTCATTGACGAATTGGCGTGGATACAGGTTACGCCGTGGACGGGTGGGAAATGTTTGATTGGTTTCGGCGATCAATTTCTTCATTTCGGATCAGCGGATATCGAGCGGCGACCCGGTCATAACTGATAAAATGGTAACAATCCTGTTACTTTATGCTTGGGGTTACCAAGCTACGACACGGACTAGGAATATTCGCCTAGGGCTTTTTGTGATTCTTGCGCAAAAAGTGGTTGACGAATTTTGATTGCGAGTTACTAACGGAAACCTTTGCGCGCGGTTTCAGAGAATGAGATCGCACGCAAGAAAGCAAATCCGCTTCAAACTCCAACCTTAACCAATCAGCCATCTCATGGCCTTCAAAGTACATGAAAAAAAACTGCTCCACTCGATCTGCGTTCTTCAATCGCCGAGTACTGATCGGCGTCTTCCTGCTAATAGTTAGCGGCATCCTTGCGCTGCTGGCCTTCGGCGTGCGTTTAGACTCGCAGCAGCTTGCGTCTGTTTCCGCACACAAAAGAGGAGGCGCCGGCGCTCCAATCTTTAAAGCGCCCCGAGAACCGCTACAAGGGACGTTTCACGATCAGACGGTGGCTAGTTACAGGGGTCCCCGACATGATCTTCGGCCGGTACAGCCAGTGCACACTGGGTTACTTCGTCGAATGCCGATGATTCCTCCGGCATTAGCGCCACATCCTGATATTCCAGAACCGGTCCAGCCTAAGGCGCCGAATGACACTCCGACCCGTGGCTTCACCCAAACTTCTTTAGGCCGACTCGCGTCAGCGCCTACGCCGACAGGCCTAATTTTCCCTGGGGTCGGTGTGGGCCTTGCCGGATTTATCCCTGGAAGCAATCCTCCCGATACCAACGGCCGAGTCGGCGCGAAACAGTACGTTCAGTGGAACAACACCAGTTTCGCTGTTTTTAATAAAACAACTGGCGCATTGATTTACGGGCCGGCTGCTGGCAATACGCTTTTTCAATCGCTTGGCGGAGCTTGTGCAGTTCACAACGATGGTGACCCAGTGGTCTCTTTCGACATCCTGGCCGGGCGCTGGGTTCTTTCACAGTTCGTTGTAGGGGCGAGCCCCGACTTTTCGCATGAGTGCGTCGCCGTTTCTCAGACCGAGGACGCCACCGGAGCGTATTACCTCTACGATTTCGTAACCGACTCCCAGAATTTCGTTGATTACCCAAAAATGGGCGTCTGGCCGGACGGCTATTACATGAGTGGCCATGTCTTCAACGCTGCTGGTACGGCGTTTCTTCAAGGAAGAATCTTTGTTTTTGAACGCGACAAGATGTTGGCCGGCCTTCCGGCCCGGCAACTTCAGGCTGACCTGAAAAAATATTCGAACAAACCGCAATTCGGATTTCTTCCGTCGGATCTCGACACTTTAACTCCGCCGCCGGCTGGGGAAGCTGCGTTCGTGATTGGTCCCAACCCGGCTACTAAAAACAGGCTT